>JAOZLS010000417.1 GCA_029934705.1 Bacteroidales bacterium
AAACAAAATAAACTTTTGTTTTTCATTAAGTTAAATTAGAAAGATGTCTAATAGACAAAGATTGGGTTTTAGGACATTTTTTGAATGCAATGTATTCATTTAAAGAAGTTCAAGAAAACTTTGTTTTCAAAGGAGGAACCTGTTTGAAAAAATGTTACATAGAAGATTATCGTTTCTCCGAAGATTTAGATTTTACTTTACTTGACAAAAATTTTATTGTTGATAGAAAGTTTATAAATAAGATTATAAAACAGGCAGAAGTAATAAGTGGTGCAAACTTTTATTTTGAGCGAAAGAAAATTCAAAAGTCTGACGAAGAAGAAAAAGGCTACGAAATAAAAATTAAATTTTGGGGTGCTGATCATAAAAAAAATCAAAGACCACTACCTTCGGCAAGATGGCAAACTTTTATTAAATTAGATATTAGTTTCTCAGAAAATATTTTAATAGAACCCGTAATGAAACCCATTTTTCATAATTATTCAGATAAAGAAAAAATAGACCAAATAATTCCGGTCTATCATCTTTTAGAGGTAATTAGTGAAAAACTACGAGCCTTAATTCAGCGAAATAGACCTCGAGATATTTATGATATCTGGACATTGAAAAAAATGTTTGAACAAGAAGATTATCCTGTTATTAAAAAATTACTATTTGAAAAAGCAACGGATAAGAATATTGAAATTACGGGAGTTGATAATTTTGTAAACACTGTGAAAGGACGAAAAAATAAAAGAGCCTGGCAGACCAGTTTAGCCAGTCATCTTCCTGAAAATAAATTGCCCGATTTTGAAATAGTTTATGATGAAATAGAAAATTTCATTACCAAAATATTAAACACCTAAAAACTATGCAACGCTACACAGAACAATTAATTGAGGACATACAAGAAGAAAAAAAACGACCTCGTCCGTCAAAAATGGAACTTGCATCCGAACTCGAATTTGTGAGAGGAGTAGAAGAATATCTTCATGGTAGATTTTATAAAATGGGAAAATTGTTTGGCTTAGAGAAAAATGATTTTTCCAGCAGGAAACCATAACATTTACAGTTTAGATGGTGGCATAAATGAAAAAATGTTTAAGAAAGGTAGTTTTATAAATTCCCAAATATTTTAATTTTAACAAAAAAACATGAATTTCACAGAATTATACAAAAACGTAACAACAGAAGAAAAATTAACTTATCTTTCTGACATACTGCAAAATAATACAGATATGCAGCGTGATTTTATGGAGAAAGTTGCTGTTGTAATTCAAAATACTGAACATTCAGATATAAATACAATTGATTTTAAATCGCTAGTTGATGAGTTTACTAAAGATATTTTAGAAGAATTCGAATGTGTTGATATTTCGGAAATGGATTGGGATAATTATCATGATTCTGGGCACTATGTTGAAGAGTGGGAGGTTTACCAAGAAAATGCGGAAAGTGAAATACATGATGCCTTTCAACCTGTTAACGACTTTTTACTTGATACAATTTTGTCAAATGAAATTGTAGAAGCAACTGCCTATGTATGTGCATTATACAAAGTTTGTAATATTGTTGAAATTGATGACCCAAATGAGAGCTTGGGTGATATGCAAAGAGATACGTGGTTAGAAAATATGAATAATACACTAAAATATACACAAGAAAGAATTTTACAAGTTCCTGGAAATAATAAAATTTTTGATAAGGCTGTGCAATCGTTTTTTGAATATTTTAATAATAATTTATCTGAAAATATTGAACTTGCCAAAGACTTAGAGAACATATTGTTAATATTGGTAGAAAAGGGCGAGAATCAAGAAAACATTTATGAATATATTCAGGAGGTAGGTATATCTTCAAAATTATTTCCTAATATTTTTAACTATTTTATTAATGAATTTGAAACAGAAGAAAAATGGCTTAAATTTGCTTATGATAATTATTTATTAAGAGATGATATTTCTGAAAAATTATTGAAATATTTGCATGAAAATGATACTGACAAATTTATTGAAATTGGTTTTTCTCTTATTAACAATAATGATAAATGGAATAAATTTTTATTGGAATATTTAGATAAACAGACTCACACAGAGCTATTCAAGCAAGTATATTTGAATGTTTCAAATAATAATTCAGATATAAAACTCTACAAAGAAATACAGAATATTCTTTCAGAAGAAGAAAAAAATAAATTTATTGATTCTGTATGGAGTGATACCTTTAAAGTGAAAGTTTATGTAGCAGAAAAACAATTTGAAAATGCAAAAAATATAGTAAAAAAATGTAATAGTCTATATGATTTTAGTGATATAATTTCGCCTTTATTTGTTGATGAACCCAAATTTTGTTTTTCAAGAACAAAAGAATTTCTTTTTTATGCAGTAGAACAATTTAGAGGTAGAGAAAAATATAAAGAAATGGCAGAGGTTTTGAAAATTGCTCTTACAATACCTAATTATACAGAGAAAGTAAGAATTTTAATTATAGATATTTATAATTTTAATAGTAGGTTAAGAGCATTGAAAGAAGAGTTTCGTGATGCAGGTATAATAAGCACTTAGAATGACGACTTGTTTTTGTCAGTCTGACTTTTGAACGTCGCTTTTCGGAACTTAAAAACGTATAAAGCAAATAAACCACAGTCTAAATACAAAATCGAAATGCAACCAGTAATTTCAAACAAACTATTGGTATATGTGTTTTTTAAAAATATAAATTAATAAGTATGAAAAGCAAAATAGATAAAATAATTACAGAAGTATTAAAAAAAGCGAAAAGCAAAAAACGGGATGTTATTGAAAATACCTGGTTTGAATTTTTGAGTGATAAACTTAGTTTTCCGTTTCAAGCGGAAGTAAACTTATATAGCTACTCAGAAGCTTTAAAAGATGGAGATATAGTAAAAGTTATAGGTATAGACAGCATGATTGATATGTATGGAATAATTTTAAAAACCAGAAAAGGCAGAGAAACGCTGTATATTCCATTAGTTGAATTAGAAGTTATTGAAAAAACAAGTGAAAATGCAGAATTGTTTGAAGCATTCTTAACATGGGATGGTAATGAGTAAAAGAAAAACTTGGAGACAGCAACAGAAAGAAAACCGAAAAGAAGCTCAAAGAGAAAAGCAAAGATTAAAAGCACTTCCTAAGCCTTTGCGAAAGCTCGAAACTGATTTGGGCTTTTATGTAGATTTTATGGATGTATATGATGGATATATTGGAGATTTTACTGGCGTTATTATACCTGCCAAACCTGTTGAAAACCCTTTTGTTATAATTAATAAAATGGGATTAAATTTCCCACATCCTAATGCCTTAAATATTGAACAAAAAAATCTGTATATTGAAAAAATATCAGAAACTTTTGAAAGAATTGGCTTTTATATAGAGTATTTGTCTGATGATTTATCGAAAAACTATGAACTTTTGCTTTTTTACATTGAAAATTACGAAAAAAAAACTTTTGATATTTTTACTTCCAATAACGATATTTCATTAATCATTAAACGAATTGATTATAATAATATTTACTGAAATTAAAAACCATG
>JAOZLS010000418.1:0-1380 GCA_029934705.1 Bacteroidales bacterium
GTGTTACCCGAAACTATTTATTATGGCGATTCTGCTAAAATATTTCCGGCAATACGAATCCATAACTATGGAACAGAAGAAGAAACTAATTTTGAAGTGGAAGTTACAATCAGTAATGGTGACGAAAATATTTATAATTGCACTGAAATAATTACAGAAAACATAGCAGTAGATGAAGATATGTTTGTAACAATGAGCCAAGTATGGCTAATAAAAGACACCATACCAACTTATATCATAGAGACACAAGTAACACTAATAGGAGACGAAAATGCTGATAATGATAATAGCTCATATACACCGTATTTGAATACTATAGTATATCCACAGCAAATCTATGGCGACATAAGTATAAATCCGGAAATCGAAGTTTATGACTTCAATTCTTTTGATAAAAATGGAAATTTTACTTTGATATCTGAAGATGTGTTTGGGAGTGGTGCTTCTGACTTCATTAATGGAATTTTATACCGTATGGGTAATAATACTAATTTTGGTTATACATTAGAAATGGTTTATCCTGATGGAACTTTTATTGTTACAGGTCCGGGACAAAATGATTACCATAATGTAATCAGAGACAATAATGGTGAGAGGCTGGTAGTACACGGATTTGCTTATAATTATGATGACAATATTGCGTATTTTGTTGCTAATGTTTACCTTACAGAAGAATACAACCTTTATAAAATAAATTTACAAACTCTTGAAGTTGATAACATTGCTGATTTATATTATGTAATAGACCTTGAATATGCTGACGGTAAACTATATGCCATTATAAATGATGGCAAATCTTTTTCGGAAATAAATATGCAAACCGGAGAAACTACATATATAGGTGATCTTGGGCAAAATTTAATAAAAGACCAAGCTATGTCTTATGATAGAAACGAAAAAATTATGTACGCACTTATCAAAGATTGGGTTGATGACGAGGCAGATGTTATGTTTGGAACTATTGATATACAGACCGGACACTTTAACGAAATAAAAAATTACGAACAATGGTATTATGCTCCAAAATCGTTAAATATACAACCAACTCCGCTTAACAACATTATTTCATTCCAAATTCCTAATCAAATTGGCGAAACTATTATAAACAACGATGCTCAAACAATTACAGTTACTATGCCCACAGGAACAAATGTTTCAAATCTTATACCTGAAATTATAACTTCTGATGGAACAATGACACCACCCGGCAATATACCAAGAGATTTTACAAATCCGGTAGAATATACTATAACAGTAAAATGGGACACAGAAAAGAAATGGACTGCAACTGTAAATATTTCTTCTGGCACAGATGAAATTAGCCAAGATAATTTCATAATATTCCCAAACCCTTCAAACGGAATTTTTACAATACAAAAC
>JAOZLS010000418.1:1480-3531 GCA_029934705.1 Bacteroidales bacterium
CCAGTAGGGTCTCTAAGACCTGCCGGCGTTTCAATAACCGACATAACAGGAAAAATAATCCTCAATGAACAATTTACAATTAACAATGAACAATTAACAATTGATATATCAAATCAACCAGCAGGAATATATTTTATAAACATTGTTTATGCTGAGCGTAGCCGAAGTAAAACAGAAACAGGTATTTATACTGAAAAATTAATAATTCAGTAATAACGAAGGGATACTCTCCTTGATAAAATAATTTAATAAATTTAATAAATAAAACAATGAAAAAAACATTTATTTTTATTACCGTATTAATGGCAATTACTTTAACCGTAAATGCACAGTGGGAACAACTCGGTGAACAAATGACACCTGCAGAAGATTCTTATTTATCTCCAACTCTTTCAATGGCGTTTGACAGTCAAGGAGTTCCTTATATTTATTCTATTTCTAAACTTGATGGAGTACCAACACATCACATAAAAAAGTGGAACGGAACAAGCTGGGAGCAAGTTGGAAATGACATAACATTAGGTAGTAACGAATATGCTCATCATAGCCCACAGATTGTTATTGATTCGCAAGACAATATTTATATTGCTTATGAACTAACTCTTCTTAATAATGACCACCGTGCTTATGTAAAAAAACTTGTAGAAGACAATTGGGTAGAAATTGGTTTCAAGGAGATTTCACATTACAGTTTTCATAATAAAATTCTTTTAATGATGGATAATCTTGACAATTTGTATCTTCTTTATACCATAAACGATGGTGGTGATGACATAAAACATCTGGAAAAATATAATGGATTATCGTGGGATTTTCTGGGTTTAATTGATGAACATAATATGGATATTCGGCAAGATTATTTTATTGATGATGACAATAATATTTGGTATCTTTATATGGACGGTAGCGGTCTTGCATATCAAATTTGGAATGGTACTAATTGGGAAGAAAAAATAGACGTACCTACAGTAGAACCTATGTTTCCAAAAATTATTGTAGATGATAACAATATGCCTTTTATTTCTTTAGCAGACTACTGGGAGCAAATGACTTATGTTTATAATTATGATGGCAGTTCATGGAATAGTTCATGTGTCTTAGATATGGCAATGAATGGATATTTCTCCGATTTAACTAAGGACGAAGCAGGAAATATATATGTTATTTATTCAAACTTTTATACGGGTAAGTTTGAATTAAAACAATATGATTATGAAACACAAACATGGAATTATTCTTCCGCACAACCATTAGATGGATATATTCCTTATATGGAAGCACACAATATTAATTTTGAATATAACAACGGCAGTTTCTACCTTTTTATAAATGATCAAGATAATATTGATGACCCCGACATGTTAACGGTACTTAAATACACAATTGAATGCCCGACTAATCCAGTTCCCGCAAATGAAACATCAGATGTATCAACTTCAACTACTGAAATTACTTGGGACAAAACACTCGGTGCTACACGTTACGATGTGTATTTTGGAACTACTTCGCTTGACTTTCAAGAAACTGTTACTACAAATTCTTATTCAGTAACCCTTGAACCAAATACAGAATATCAATGGAAAATATGCTCAAGAAACGATGGTGGAGTTGTTTCAGGTTGTGAGACTTGGACTTTTGATACCGGAATAACCGGAATAATAAATAATATTAATAATGAAAATATTTCAATTTATCCAAACCCTTCAAACGGAATTTTTACAATACAAAACCCAGTAGGGTCTCTAAGACCTGCCGGCGTTTCAATAACCGACATAACAGGAAAAACTATCTATAACCAGCAATTAGGAATTCATAATTCACAATTCGTAATTGATATTTCAAATCAACCAACAGGTATTTATTTTATTAACATACAAACAGAATCAGGAATTTATACCGAAAAACTAATAATTCAATAAAATGTATCTCAACTTTTAAGGTTGTGATTTATTAATTGTCAGACACTTTAAAAGTGTCTGACAATTAATATTAACTATTTAAACTTTAAACAAAATGAACCAATTAAACATTTTATCAATTTTTCTTTTTGG
>JAOZLS010000419.1 GCA_029934705.1 Bacteroidales bacterium
CACATTTTATAATTGAGTCCACTCCGAAAAGTCATTATACCCCTGCCAAACCTATTGGTTTGCATCCTAAAGGGGAGTTTGAGAACTGTCTGGTTTTTAAAGCTTTCCCTTCAGGGATTAAGGGTAAAAAAGCTTTAAAAATCAGATAGTTCGACTTTTCGGAGTAGTCTCATAATTAGAACAAAAAAAACTGCCAGTGTAATTTAAAATTACACTGGCAGTAAAATATATTATAAAAAGCTATTAATCTTGATAAACAAGTTCTTTTTTCTTGCTTAAATTTTCAATTTTGCTACTAATTTTATTTAATTTGTTTTTGCTATTTTCTAAATCAGATAAAATACGAGATTTTGTATATATAAATTTATCATTTAAACTAGAAAATAAATCAAAATAATATTTTAAGCTGGCATTCATATTTTTCATAAAATTAGAAAAATATTTTTGCTCTTTTTTTGTTAATATATCTTCTATTTCATTAACTTTCTCTTTAATATATTCAATGTAAATATTAAGTTCTTTAATAAATACATGAGGTCTATTACTTCTAACAATATTTGATTTTCCGTAAATATGACCAACCATTTCAGTTAAACTCATTTCTTTTGAGAAATATGCAATATTTGGACCAGGACAAACAGAAACGCCTTCGCCTTCAATTTTTGTATCTAAATTATGAGCTAATAAAGCTGAAGTACCTAAACCAACGCAAATACAAGATTTTTCTATAATTTTATCAAATTTTAATTTATGTTCTTTTTGTGGTAAATTTTTACTTTCTAACTCTTTTATTTTAATTCGTTGATAACTGCGTGAAGCTGTACATATTGCTTTTTCTGTAAATTCAGTATTTGAAACTAAAAGTCTTTTTGGGCAAACACTTCCAGGTTTTCCTTCCTCTACAAATTTCATTTTTTCAATGTCTTTAGTATTGCCTCTAAGGCTATTGAATGGAACACCCAAAGGTGAAATGTTACTTAAATATAAATCGTTTTCTTTAGCGTCAGCAAGCTGTTTTATAGTATTGCTGTCTGTTGTTGTTGCTTCGGGTACTAATAAAAATGGAGACCCCCAGCCTACAGAATCAATACCGTAATGGTCTATTAAAAAATCGTGTTCCTCCGTTGTTCCAACTCCTCCTTGTGCCGTTATTATTAGCGGTAACTCTTTTGAAGGAACGTTCTTGTTTTTATTAGAAAGAGCTTGTACTAATATTTCGTGAACAGATTTTACAAGAGCTTGTCTGTTTTCTTTAAATTCGGCTAAAATTGGTCCCATAAGGTTCCCGTCAGATGCAAAAGCATGACCTCCACAGTTTAATCCAGATTCAATTCTGAATTCTGAAACCCAAAGTCCTTTTTTTGCAAGGAATTTACCTTGAATTAATGCCGATCTGTAATCGCTAACTTTTAAAGCAATTTTCTTTTTAATTTGTCCATTTTCGTCAGGGTAAAAATCTTCAAAATTCTCAATATAGCTATAAAGTCTAGGACTCATACCTGCCGAAAGAACGAGTGATGAGCTTAAATCGCTATTTGCATAACCTCTTAGGGCTGCATGTGCATCATTAAATTCGATAGGTAATTTTTCGCCATTCTTATAGTTTTCCTTATCAAGTTTTGTCATGATATTTACATCAATACTTCCTGGAGTTAAACTATTTTTAATCCAATTTCCAATTTCTTGTAAATCAATATCTGTTTTTATATTTTGAAATTTCTGCTTAATTACTGAACCGTCAGGTAGCATATTTAGGAGCTTACTTAAATCAGTATCCTTATCTAAAGCATTGCTTTTTAGGTCATCAAATTTCTTTTTAGCAATTTTATTTACCATATTTAGGTATGAGGTAATTCTTTTTGCTCTAAAGTCTTTTATTTTTACTGAAATTTCAGTAAAGGGCATTTCAAATTTCTCGCAGTACATTTTTCTTAATTTTTCCATAAGAATGTCGTCAACCAAAGAAATTACAGAATCGATTCCAAAGTGAGATACTTTCACAGGTGAATCAATTGTGTAGCCTATTCCCATTACTGGAATATGAAATGAATGTAATTTTGCCATGTCTGAATTATTTAATGTTTTTTTATATTCTTTTAATATACTTTTAGTGTTTCAAGTAATTTTGTGTTTAAATAAATTTTTTCTCTACCAACCTTTTGTGATTTTAAAACTCCTATTTTTTCTAGCTTTGTTAAATACCTTGAAGCAGCTTTTCGCTCAACACCAAGGCTGTCTATAACAGAGTCGATTTTTATGTATGGGTGTTCAAATAGAAGTTCAATAAGTTCTTTTCTGTAAATTTTAGGTGCTTTTTTTTGTGTTACTCTAGCAGTTTCATCTAATAAATTTTTAATTAGATTAATTTTTTCAATTGTTTTAATCGAAACAGTTTCTATACCTTTTAAAACATATAGTATCCAATCTTCCCAGTCGTCTGTTTTACTTACTTTATCTAGTAAATTATGGTAGCCCTCAATGTTTTCGTTAATGTATGAGGTTAAAAATAGAATAGGAATGTCTAGTAAATTATTTGCCATTAAGTAAAGCACGGCTAAAACTCTACCTGTTCTTGCATTTCCTTCGTAAAAAGGATGTATGCTTTCAAATTGATAGTGTAAAATTGCTAAATTGATTAAAGGCGATAATTCGCTTTTGTGTATTCGCGAATACTCAATCATATTTGATAATAAATCTAATAATGCAGAATTGTCTGAAGTCTTAGGAGTTATGTTTCTAATTCCTTTGTTATTTTTAACAATAATTTTTTGAATATCCTCAATATCTTTAATACTTATATATCTATTCTGTTTTAGTCTTTTATGTCCTAAAAATATAGCCTTTCTATAATCAATTATCTCTTGAATTTGTGGTGATAAGCCTCCGTTTATTGAAAGAATATCAAATAATTCTTTTTGTGTTGTAAAAACAGTTTTAACATTAGAACTGTCTTTTGCTTCTTGTAAAACAACAAGGTTAATTAACATTGCTGTACCAGGAATTGCCTTAGCAGATCCTTTAAGTTCGCCCAATGCACTAGCCGACCGTGTAACTTGTCGCAATATTTTGACAGTTTCAGTTTTGTTTATATTAGGAGGTAATTTTTTTAGCTTTTTAATATGGTGCATTTTGTCCTATATTATTTTACATTGGCAAAACTACAATATTTTAAATCACCTAGCAAATAATATGGTGCTTTTTGTCCCATGTTTTTTAGATAAAGGCGTGCTGGGTTTTATAGTACTGAAAGTCAGATGTTTATATATGATAATTTTCTCGTTGTTTTTTTTCTATTAATTGAGACTATCCGAAAAGTCAAGATTTGTATAGGAATTGGTCTGGCGGCTTTGTTAATTAACAGTAAATGAAATAGATAGGTTTCTGCATTTAGCCAATACAGCCGTCTGGTCGGTTTTCGGAGCAGACTTTTAATTTAAGAATGATTTAGGAGTTTTATTGAAAATGTTTTTTTACTTAAAAATCTAAATTGAAATTAGCAAGTCAAAAATTACTCCTCAAAGAAATT
>JAOZLS010000420.1 GCA_029934705.1 Bacteroidales bacterium
TAATTTCTTTTAAATATTTAACTAACATTTTGCATATTCGTCAAAAATTAGAAAGTATTTTTAAATATGCAACTTTTAATACATATATTGGTCAATATATAAAAACCTTTTTATGTGTTTTTACGTAGATATTATTATTAAAAGGTTTTTTCAGACAGAACCCACTAAATTTACTATTATGAAACACCTATAATAACTCTGATACACCAGAGAATGATTATTGCAATTTTGCACTAGTAAATACATAAAAAGATGGCATGCGGATGTCGCATATAACCTTTTTAATAATTTATAAATATATGAAATACATAAAGCTTATAGCTATAATATTTATTTTTACTATTCTTTCAAAAATATCTTTAGCTCAAGATACATATACTTGGACAGGAAACTTTGATAATACAACATTTACAAATACCGGGAATTGGGAGTCGAGTACTGGTACAGCTTATCCAGGCATTGGGGACATTGCTATATTTGATAAAGATGCAGATATTACTATGATTCCTAACAATTCGACTACCAGTCAATTAGCTAGAATCGAAATCATTAATGCTGCTGATGTAGTTTTCAATTTTATGGGAACAACCCCATTTTTTGTTGTTGATGAGTTTTTGGTTGACGAATTTTCTTCTTTTAGCATTGAACAATCTGATGCAGCAATTTTTCAAGTAGAAATTGAAGCTAATATTTATGGTAATGTTTTTTTTGATATTAGTTCTCATAAACTTATGACAGGTATAAACGGACATATATTTTTTAAAGATGGAGGAAGCTTTGAAACAGGGACTTCTTTTTCTGGACATCCTTTTGGAGAATCTGCTACACAAATAAATACTGTAACATTTGAAGATGGTTCGTTATATTTTCAACGAAATGGGAACACTCCTTTTGGACAAGAAGGAATGGGAGGCTACATTACAACTTTTGAATCTGAAAGTACTTTTGAAATTACTTGGGGCGATGGTTCTTTGGTTTCTTTCTCTGGAAAAACTTATGGGCATATTACTAATAGCTCTGGAATAGATATTAATATTTCATCAACCGCTGGTTCTGGAAATATTTTTTCATTTAGTTCTATAACTTCAACCGATGGGAAAATAGAGTTTTTTGGTGCAGACAATGAAGGTATAATAATAACAGGTGATGGAATACATGCTATAAACGGGGATATTCGACTTCAAACAGGAGCTGGAGGTTTTGGTTTTACAGCTATTAACTCTTATATTACAGGAACATACAACATAGATTTAATTATAAACTCACCCAGTACAGTTTCGTGTGTTTTGATAAAAAATGACAACACGTTAACCCTTGAAAACAATATTGATATTGACAGTGATAACACATCTTCAAATATTTCTATATTAGGAACTATTGACTGTGATATATATACAGTAACGACTAGCAACACCACACTTAATCTTGAATCAGGTTCAACTTTAATAACAGCAAATATTGATGGAGTTGAAGCATCAATACCTGACATAACTTTTAGTTCTGGAGCAAACTTTACTTTTAATGGTAGCAATGCTCAAAGTACAGGTTTTAGTTCTTTTTCATCTCCTGTTGAAATAAACAATTTAACAATTGATGTGTCATCTACAGTAACTATGGATAATAATATTACAGTTTTTGGTACAGCTCACCTTATCGATGGACTTTTAGATATTGCTGACAATACTTTAACTATGTCGGGAGACATTGATTTAAACGGAGGCACACTAGCTGGAGATCCAAACTCTTCAATATTAATAATTGACGGTATGCCTGCTGATGACTTCTATATCCCGACACCTTTAGAATTGCACACTCTAATAATAAACAGACAAGACCCAATAGTGAAACTTTTTGGAGGAGAAACTCTTCGTGTAGAAAATTTATTTGACTTTCAAATAGGAGAATTTCATATTGATGATGGTGAACTTTTATTAAATGGCGAAATGTCATTAAATACAGGTGTAAGCTTTAATGGTGGTACTATAGCAAAACTTACAATAGGCGAAACTGCAACATACATTCCTAATTTACCAACACTTGAGTTAGGAACTTTTACAAATGTATCTTCATTAAATATTATAATGGACGGCGAGTTAACAATAAATGATTTACTTGATTTACAAAATGGAATATTAACTACAAATGAAAAAACATTAAATATTTTCGGAAACTGTGAAAGTGGTGGCGGAACAATTTCTTCCGACTATCTATCTACAATTAATATTGAAAATAACTTAAGTAATTCCTCTTTAACCTTAACTCCAGGCGAAAGGACAATTGGCACTTTTACTATTAATACACCTGGTGATATTTTTCTTCCAAATGGTGTAGATATTGAATACTCTCTAATTCTTGGAAATGGCACATTAAGTGTTGACGCTTCTGATATAGTTTTTAGTAGTGGAGCAACATTTGACATACAAGGGATTGAATCTTACTTTGTAACAAGAGGCGACGGCTATGTGATTTTACCAATAGCAGTAGGTTCTTCTACTGCTTTACCAGTAGGAAGTCCTTTGCACAGAACAAATGTAATTTTTGAGAATATTACAAATGCCGACACATATACCATAAGAGTTTTTGATGAAGTTTACTCTAATGCCAATACTGGCACAACCTTAACTTATGATGACATTGTAAACCTAACTTGGGAAATCTACCCCTTAGGTACTCCTACAACTGATATTACTTTAGAATGGGAAAATACAGCTAACGCTCTTAATTTCAGACTAGATTCATGTTATATTTCATATTATAACAACAATGAATGGGATCAACCAATACCTATTGTAGGAACTCTTTCGGGCATGTATTCTTCTGCATATAGAAATAATATTACTGATTATGGCTATTTTCATGTAAGTTCGCATTACGGTTCAATACCAGAAAGTGCAGATTTCAGTGTTGTTACTGCAAAAAACTATGACTTCAGGTTTACTCCTCACAATTTTCCTATTATTGATACTGATGGAGACACTTTAACTCAAATTCAAGTTTTAATGACACCAGCTTTAGGTAATTTATATATAGATTACGATGATAGTCATACAATTGAAGCTGGCGAAAGAGTTAATGCAAACGATATTATTGATTATAGCAATATTTTTCAATTAAAATTTAAACCTATAAAAGACGAAATTGGCGATGCTGCTTATAATTTTTATTATACTGAGTTTGGCTTTATTGTTGGAACAGAAACTGACTTTAGCGAACCGTACAATTTATGTACAATAAGCGTAACCGATAATAACAACCCTTTTGCCGAGGAACAAGAGTTTTATGTAAACGAAAATGATGTATCGGGAACTTTAATAGGTGAGATTATTGCAACAGACCCCGACACTGAACAAACATTATTGATGCGAGTAATTTCTGGCGATACTCTTGCTTTTAAAATATCGCCACATGGCGAAATATTGGTTGGAAACCCCGATTTAATATCTTATAGTATAAATCCTGAGTTTGTTTTTGAAATAATTGTTAGAGATAATGGTATTCCTAATCTTTTTCATAATTTTATAGT
>JAOZLS010000421.1 GCA_029934705.1 Bacteroidales bacterium
AAATAAATGCTTCATTTCTTGTTTTATATTTTGTCAATTATTCTTTTCTACCTAAACAATATAAAAAGCCAGTTTTTGTAGCAATGTATATTTTACCATCATCAACAACAGGCGTGGCTTCTGTAGAGCCAATATCCAAATGTTTTATAAGTCTAAATTTCATATTATTATCAAATTCAAAAAGAAAAATTCCAGAGTATGATGCTGCAATTATTTTATTTCCTACAATTATTGGTGTTGAAATGGATTCTCCTATTTTGTATTTAAAAATTGTTTTTGGGGTTTGATAGTAGTTCTTTTTGTTTGGACCAATAACTTTTTTCCCTGTTATTTCTTTTGTATTTACAATATATAAATGTCCGTCAATTGCTGAAAATGCTGCAATGTTAGGAGTAGTGTCTTGCTTTGATAAATATGCATCGTTTATTGATGCTGAGCCGATTATTCCGCCATCCCAAAATGCGAAATGCTTGCTTACCACAGGATAAAACCATCTTACAGAGGAATCGGCTTGCTGTGATGGGTCTAATTTGAATACACCTCCATGTCCTGATATATATTGTTTTTCTAGAGTTACAATAATACAACTATCGTTAGTAACAGCGGCTGATCCATCCATGTCTGAGCCTGTAAAAAAGTCCCAATCTATTTTACGAGTAATTAAATTGTATCCATAAACATGCCCCGAGCCTGAATTTATATATATTCTATTTCCTAATTTTGAAGGTGATGATTCTGTAACTAAATTACCTCTGTGTACCTTAATATCACTTTGTTTATATAGTTGGTGCTCTTCAAATACTTTAGGTTGAAATAATTCATCTGTAGTATCGGCTAATTCTGTTTTTGGCGAAAAAACTGTAAAAATTGCATTTTCGAGTCCAATATATGCTGTGTCGTTTAAGACTAATGCTGAGCCATCAACGTCTCTACTATAACTTTTAGTCAGTTTGCTATTTAATACCCACTGCTCTTTACCTGTATAATATGATATAGCTCTAAAACTGGGAATCGTTTTTTGTCTGAATGAATTATTAAATCCTTGTCTGCTCCCTTGTAAAATAATAAATTTATTGCTGTCGTTAGCATTATTTCTGTCGTACCAAATAGTTCCAGTACCTTTTATAACATCGCCAAAGTTATATTTCCAAATAATTTTAGCATCATATTCTCTAATCTTTAGTAAGTTATGACTGTAAGTTCCTTGAATTAAATATTTAATACTGTCTTCTTGAATAATTAATGGTTGCCCTGTCCAGCCAGCACCATACCAGTGCAAAGTATCTCTTCCAACTTTTGTTTTACCATCACCAAGGGCAAGTTTCCATAAAACTTCTAATGTGTCAGGTGCGTAGTTTCCGTAGTAATTACGTTTTTCGTTACCTAAATAAGTTCCAATTATTATTTTATTCTTTAATAGGAAAGAATCTACTTCAATTTTGATAATAGTATCCTTTTTTACCTCTTTTATAGGTTTTTCGGATTTAACATTACATGAAACAATAAAGATAATGGCTATATATAATACAGTTAATTTACGCATTGGTATTATTTTTAAATAAAAAGACTCTTCGTCATTTTATCCGAAGAGCCTTTTATATGTTTTTATATTATTTTTCGTTATTCAAAAACATGAGTATCTGCTGTAGATGATGATTCAAGCATTTGTTGGTACTCTTCGTCAGTCATATCGTTATAATAAAAATTAAGAGGGTTAACAAATTTACCATTAACTCTAACTTCATAATGAAGGTGAGGTGCGGTAGATGCTCCAGTACTTCCAACTAGTCCAATAATATCGCCTCTTTTTACTTTTTGTCCTGGTCTAACTAATATTTTACTTAAATGTGCATACAATGTAACATATCCGTATCCATGGTTCATTCTAACTTGTAGTCCGTAACCACCTGCACGTCCAGTTCTGAAAATAACACCGTCGCCAGCTGCGTGAACAGGAGTTCCTGTTGGAGCAGTTAAGTCAATACCTGTATGCATTTTCCATACATGGTAAATAGGGTGAAATCTTCGTCCAAAAGCAGATCCAAACCTTGTTAACTCATCTAAAGCAATTGGTTGAATTGCAGGAATACAAGCAGCCATGGCTTCTCGGTTATTAACCATAAGCATTACTTCTTTATATGATTCCGATTGCACAAGCATTCGCTTTGTTAGTATGTCTGATTTTGTACTTATATTTATAAGTAGGTTTGAATTTTCGAAGTATCTTAGTTTAGCATATCTGTCGGATCCACCAAAACCAGCTCTTCTTTGGTCTTCTGAAACAGGGTCTGCTTCAAAAATCATTCTAAAAACGTTGTCGTCTCTTTTTTCGAGTTCATTCAAATCAAAAGCCGTTCTGTCTAAATCCTTATTTAAAAGTTCAAATTTTAGTTTTAATTCGTTATTTCTTTCAACTAAGTTCTGCTCGGCAGGGGAAGATATAAAAGAAGATGCAACAAAAAATAATAATATACCTAAAATTAAGGAAAGGGTAAATTGCGGTAGAATCTTTTTAATAAGCACTTTTGTAATTTTCTTTTCAACTTTTTCAAAAGTTAGAGTTGCTTGGTTAAATCGATAAGTAAACTTACTCATAATAGATTGTTTTCGTTAATACCAAAAAAATAAGTGTTTTACTTATTTTAAGACTCGTTTTTTTGACGAGCGGTATGCAAATGTAATTATTATATCTGAACTAACAAGTTTTGATAAATAAAATGTTTCATAAAATCCAATGTTTTTTTTATATCCTTTTAGCCTGCACGTATATCCACTTATAATAGAGCACAATACACAAAACGCAAGTCAAGTTTATTTTACATTGGTTTTTATTAAAAGTTTTCAACAATTGAGACTGCAAAAATCAGACCACAGTTATACTGTTTGATTTCAGAACTTTACGCATTTCGTATTTCTAGTATAATTTTATATTGGTAAATAAGATTAGTCTTAAAGCTTATGTTTGTTTACCTGCTTCTATCGTTTATTGATAATAAATTCTGAAAATTCACGAACTTTATTAATTCATAAATATTTTGATAAAGGAGATATTATACCATTTTGATATCAAATTGATGTTATATTGGTGTTATACCAAATAAACATCAAAATTGCCGGCAAATCCTTCATCTTTTCCAGTTTTCCTGCACTTAAAATTTAAACCGTAGCTACGGCTATGCTTGAAATTTTAAGATTGTAAAACAAAAAAATATTTTAAATTTATTCGGCAACTTTGAAATTAATTTGGTATTATAATAAACTAAAGCTTTGCCTTCATAACAATCAGACTACAAGATAGTTACAATCCTAATGCTAAAATACAACATTCTAATGGTCAAGGGATTAAAGTTTAGTCAATTTGTTTAATTTGCACACTGTAAGTGTCTTACAGATGGTATTACAAAAAGTTAGTTTTATGCAATTTATTAAAAAAACAACGTTTTTCAAAGTAGTTTTACACTTTTGCGAAAAAGAAAACCTTATTTTTTATTTAAAACCT
>JAOZLS010000422.1 GCA_029934705.1 Bacteroidales bacterium
AAGGGTAAAAAAGCTTTAAAAATCAGACAGTTCGACTTTTCGGAGTAGTCTCAATCGTTATTTAATACTTAGATATAAATTTACTTA
Source organism: Bacteroidales bacterium (assembly GCA_029934705.1). GTDB lineage: Bacteria > Bacteroidota > Bacteroidia > Bacteroidales > JAADGE01 > DZBS01. The sequence goes on from JAOZLS010000422.1 coordinate 88, forward strand.
AAAATATTTTGAATAACGTTTCCTGTTGCAGCATTTGGAAACGGAATATTTAAAATATTTGAAAGTGTTGGTGCTATATCTGTTATTTTTACTTTTTCGTTAGTATTTCCTGATTTCACTTTCCAACCATAAAAAATTAGCGGAACGTGTGAGTTATTTCTGTATCCTGAGCTAAAGTTTTCTTCATTTTTAGGAACAACACCCGACTCAAAAATTAATAATATATCGGCAGAGCGTTTTTGTTGAAAACTATTTTGAGCTTTCCTAAGCATACCTTCAGAATAATTTCTACTTTCTAAATCGTGAGAATTTAAGGCATTAGAGACTCCAGAAAAATCAATCATAAAATTACATATTCGCTGTTGCATTTCATATAAATCAAGTTTTGCATCTTCAATAATATAGCGATTTAAGTATATTCTGCTACCTGTAAATTCTGTAATTAAATTATTTGTTTTATATGTAGAACGCAAATAGCTACCTAATAAATATCCAGCACTTTTATCGTTAAAATATTTTGCAGGCATGTTTAAGCTTTGCATAAATTCCACATTATCGGAGTCGCCTTTATCTGAGCTTAAAATTATTAATGTATTTTCTGTACCAACATAGTCTTCAATAAAATTTATAAAATGCTGTAAATCACGATCTATTCTAATATATGAATCTTCTAACTCAACAGATCTTATTCCAAATATTTTAGCGATATTAGAATTTGCTGTAAACGAAATATTCAAATAATCTGTAATATTATCTTTTCCTAATTCTTCGTTTACAATAGCCGAAATTGCAAAATCTTTGGTATAAGTATTGCCAAAAGGTGTATAATTAATAATATCGGTACTCCCCCACTCTGTTTTTAGACTTGCTAAATTATACGGAAATATTTTATATTTTCCCATAAAACCTTGTTCATAAATACAATTATCTCCCATAGCCTCAGTGTATTCATTAATTTTAAGATAGGTATTCCATGTTTTTGCAAGATAAATATCCGTTAATTTTTTATTATTAAAACGCTGAACCCACTCTGGTAAAAATTCAGAATAATAAGAACTGCTAATCCAATTTCCGGTAGTTTTATCGAACCAAAAAGCACCATTTGCAAGATGCCCTGCAGGAATTATTGCAGCATAATTTTTTGGCGACACACCAAATACTTTTGACTGTTTGAAGTTTGAAAGTTTAAGTTCATCGGTAAAAGTTGACACAAGTAAATTTACTGGGGACACTTTACTTTCTTCTTCTAAGTTACTAACACCAACAGCTTTTACTTTAGAATCATAAACACAGTAAATTCCTTTTTTCTTTAATCGTTGATACCAATTATTACCAACAATTCCGTTTTGCGAAGGATTTGTTCCTGTTGCAATTGTAGCATAACCCGAAGCCGATTCAGTATAAAGATAGTCATATTCGGCATTTTTACATGAAAAACCACTATTAACAAGTTTTTTAAAGCCTCCATCGCTAAATTTATCCCAATATCTATATAAATATTCGTATCGCATACCTTCTATTACGATATTTACTATAAGCCGTGGCTTTTGCGATGGCTTCTTTTTTTGTGCAATTGCACTTCCTCCCCAAATTAATAATACTATGAAAGTTAAAATAATTTTTCTCATCTATTTTTTTATTCTTTTTTTTAAATTATGCTTTTGCAAACAGACTAAAAAGCTATAACAACCTAGTTTACAAAAGAATTCTAGTTGTTTTATATTTATAAAGAAAGCAATAATAAAGAAAGTGTACAATATTTAATTATGCCACAAGTTCTTCAAACTTAATTAGTATCTGAATGGAAACAACTATTTTAATAAAAAGAATTTCAATAAATTACCCCAAACCCCTAAAGGGGCTTAAAATCTGATGTTACCAAATTGACCGTATATTTAAAAATCACTTTCGGTAAATTTAGGGACTTTTTTGTTTAATTTTCTATCAAATACTAATTCAAACAGCAAAGTTAAAATTAATACCAAATTAACACCAAAACTGCCGACAAATTATTTATTTTTCCTAGTTTAAATTTAACTAGAGCTATGGCATGTTGAAAAACTGAACATTTTAAAATAACCTTTTAAATACATTGCAGATATCTTTGTGCTAATACCAAATAAACATCAAAATTGCCGAAATAAATCCTTCATCTTTTCCTGTTTTACTGCACTTAAAATTTAAACCGTAGCTACGGCTATGCTTGAAATTTTAAGATTGTAAAACACAAAAAACATTTTGAATTTATTTGGGCAACTTTGAAATTCATTTGGTATAATTGGTAAAAGAAACATATTCTGTTTAATAACATGTAAACTAATTTTGTTTAATCGAAAAAAAAAAAAAAAAACAGCTTTGTCGTTTTAAAAACTAAAATATTACTTTTAAAACTTAATTAAAAAACAAGTTTTCATTAATAACCTTGTAAAACACAACCATAAATATTTGTTAATGCCTAATTTTAAATAATATATATGAAAAATCTAAGCCTATTTATTTTGTCGTTTTTACTTATATCATCATGTTCAAAAGAAGTTGATATAGATGATTTTATACAAGACAATAAACTCGTTATAAATAGTTATTTACAGTCCGATAGTGTTATTAGTGTATATCTAAGTAAGATTCATAAACATAGTGATACTACAAGTTCTTTTGTAAATAGTGCAGATGTTGGTTTATATGATGAAAATAATATTTTTTTAGAAAAACTGATAAATATAGAAGGTGGATTATATATTTCGCAAAACACAATAGTTGAGCAAGGCAAAAAATATAAAATAGAGACCAAATATAATAATGAAACTGTTTTTGCAAGCGATATTGTTCCAGAGCTTATTGAAATAGAAAAGCTCGAATATACAGGAAATTCAATTTATAACGAAGAGTTCCATGAAAGTTTTGAAATAGAAATTTCTTTTATTGATAATCCTAATTTAGATAATTATTATGAAATAGTGCCGTACTTAAAACAAACAGATACAATCAATTTTTATTATTCTGGTGAAAAAGAAATATTTCACCATTGGTATTTACAATCAAATGATCCTATCTTTTTAAATGAGGATTATGATAATAATGGAATTTATGATGCAATAGTATTTAGTGATAAAGATTTTTCTGGTAATATTCAAAAAATTAAATTTTATTACAATTTTATAACTATTATTAATTCATCAGAAACTTATCATATTAGTCATGTGCTTAAACTTGAGCTAAGAGCTATAAGTAAATCTTATTATTTGTATAAAAAATCATTAATGAAACATCTTAATAACCAATATAGTGATTTTTGGTATGGTACTGCAAACCCAATATCTCTTTACTCAAATATACAAAATGGTTATGGTATATTTGCTGCTTTTAGTTATTCTTGCGACTCCCTTGTATATACAAATACTATAAGTCCTT
>JAOZLS010000423.1 GCA_029934705.1 Bacteroidales bacterium
TTATAATAATAACTCGCTAATTTTTATTAACTTTGCAAAGCTGTTTTCAATATTCCTTTTGAGACAGACATTTAAAACAATAAATTTATTATGAAATTTACCGAGCTTAAGCTTAACGAACAACTATTAGAAGCAATGTCATATATGAATTTTGATGCTGCTACACCTATTCAAGAACAAGCAATACCAGTTATACTAGAAGATAAAGACTTAATTGCATGTGCACAAACGGGTACAGGCAAAACAGCTGCCTTTGTATTACCAGTATTAAATAAATTAATTGGTAATTCTAGTAAAAATGCCGATACTCTAATTATTGTTCCTACAAGAGAATTAGCAATACAAATAGAACAACAAATTCAGGGATTTGCTTATTTTGTAGGGGTTGGTTCTGTTGCAGTATATGGCGGAGGCGATGGCAAAGAATTTGACAACCAAAAAGATGCTCTAAAAAATGGTGCAGATATAATTGTTGCAACTCCAGGAAGATTACTTTCTCATTTAAAATTAGGCTACGTAAACTTTAATAATATAAAACATCTTATTTTAGACGAGGCAGACAGAATGCTAGATATGGGTTTTATTGATGATATACAAGCTATAATTTCATATATAAAAAGCAATCATCAAACTTTAATGTTTAGTGCAACAATGCCTGCAAGTATAAACCAATTAGCAAAAAAGATTTTACACAAGCCTACAGAAATAACTTTATCTATTTCAAAACCAGCCGAGGGAGTTGACCATAAGGCGTATTTAGTTTTTGAAAAACAAAAGGTCAAAATTTTAAATAACATTTTAAAAGAAAGAAAACATTACAATAGCATAATTATTTTTACTTCTACCAAAAGTATGGTTTCCGAAATTGTACGCTCTCTTAATAAATCCGGATTTCCTGCAAAAGGAATTTCTTCTAATTTAGAACAAGATGAAAGAGAGCAAGTTTTACGAGATTATAAATCAAAGCGGACACGTATTTTAGTTGCCACAGATGTTATGAGCCGAGGTATTGATGTAAAAGAAATTAATATGGTTATTAACTATGACGTTCCGCATGATGCCGAAGATTATGTACACCGTGTTGGACGAACAGCTAGAGTTAAGTCCAAAGGCGAAGCAATAACTTTTGTAAATGAAAAGGATATGTATAAGCTTAAAAAAATTGAGCTTTTAATAGAATCTTCTATTCCAAAACTTAAATTGCCAGACGAAATTGGTGAAGGTCCAAAGTGGAGTGATAAAAAAACGAAACCTAGGTTTAAAAGAAAATTTCATAAGAAAAAACCTAAATTCAACAAAAACAAACCTAAAAAAAAAGAATAAATATAAGTTAAAAAAAATGGCAAAAGATTGGAAAGACAGATTAGGAACAGTTTACTCTACAAACCCTGATTTTGAATACGACAATGGAGAAGACAATTTTGAAGAAACTCTTCCTCCTAATGAACAAAAACTAAAAATAAGCCTTGACAAAAAAGCAAGACGAGGAAAAACTGTTACATTAATTACTGGTTTTATTGGTTCTGAGGATGATTTAAAAGAGCTATCAAAGCTATTAAAAACTAAATGTGGAGTTGGAGGTTCTGCAAAAAATAATGAAATAATAATACAAGGTAACTTTAAAGATAAAATAAGTAAAATTCTTACTGAGAAGGGATATAGAGTATAACAGTGAAAAATAAAATTGAATTATTAGCACCTGGTGGAGATGTAAACTCTATAAAAGCAGCAATTATTGCTGGATCTGATGCTATTTATTGTGGTTTAGACAAATTTAACGCTCGAAATCGTGCTGAAAATATAAGTTTTGAAAATTTGCAAGGAATTATTAGGCTTGCTCATAAAAACGATTGCAAAATTTTTCTTACCCTCAATATAATTATTTTAGACAATGAAATTTCTCAAATTATTGGCTTATTAAATAAACTAACTAACACTAATATAGACGGGATAATTATCCAAGACTTGGGATTATTTTATATATTATCTAAATATTTTAAGACACTAGAAATTCATGCATCTACCCAGTTAACAACACATAATAAAGGGCAAATTGAGTTTTTAAGTAAACTAACAGCTACACGAGTTAACCTTTCGCGTGAATTAAATATTGACGAAATAAAAGGATTAAGCTCTTTTGGACATGAAAACAATATTTTTACCGAAGTTTTTGTGCATGGTTCATATTGCATTTCCTTTTCAGGAATTTGTTATATGAGCTCGGTTAATACAGGAAAATCGGGGAACAGAGGAATGTGCAGTCAGCCATGTAGAGATAAATACGAAACAACAGCTCAAGGTAAAAATTATCCACTAAACCTTAAAGATAATTCGGCATATTTTAATCTCACAGAGTTATATAATGCAGGTGTTAGTTCGCTGAAAATTGAAGGTAGAATAAAAGAGTTTGAATATGTTTACACAGTAGTAAACTCGTGGCGAAAACAAATAAATAGTTTCAATAATACAAATACTTTAATAACCGACAATAGCGAGCTTTATACCGTTTTTAATCGTGATTTTTCAAATTCTTTTTTAACAGGAGACATTGATAAAGAGATGTTTATTGATAACCCTATGAGTTATTCAACTAAATATCATTCTAAAAAAAACAATTATAAAATAACTGATAAAATAACTGAAGAACAATTAAAACTTTATAACGAAAAAGAAAAAACTAGAGCTTATATTAAAAGTAAAATAGATTTACTAAATATTGACAAAATTCCGTTAACTATAACTATTTCGGGAAAAGAAGGAGAGACATTAAAAATACTTATGAAAACTCCAGACACTTCATTTATTATATTTTCGGAAACTAAACTTGAAAAAACAGGAACTCAAGTTTTAGATAGAAAAATGGTATTAAAAAGATTTAAAGCATTTAACGAAACCGAGTATTACATTAAAGATATTTTATTAAAAGAGCTTGAAAAAGGAACTTTTATAAGCTTTAAAGAACTCACTTCCCTAAAAAAACAAATTTTATTTCTATTAAATAATTCAAAAGAAGTAGTTGCTCCAATATCAGTACCTACTATAAAAAAGCAAACTAAAATAGAAAAAGAAGCATCATTATCAGTGCTTATTTCTTCTATACACGACGTTTATTTATGTAATGAAACAACGGCAAATATTTTTTTTCAACTCCCTAGTAATTTTAAAAATAATTTTTCGGAAAAAATAAATATTTTCAGAAAAAATAAAAATTTAATTCCATGGTTTCCTACAATTTTAATTGGAGAAGATTATACAATAGCAAAAAAACTTATTGAAGAACTTCAACCCAAAAATATTGTAACAAACAATACAGGCATTGCTTACGAAGCATACAAAAATGGTATTGCATGGATAGCCGGACCTTACCTTAACACTGTTAATTCATACAGTTTATTAGCTTTAAAAGAAAACTTTAATTGTTCTGGTGCATTTATTTCAAATGAAATTAATGAATTTCAAATAAAAAGCATAAAAAAGCCCGATAATTTCGAGT
>JAOZLS010000424.1 GCA_029934705.1 Bacteroidales bacterium
AATTTGTTATTGACCAATACATAATGCAAGGTGGCAATGTTTTATGGATGATTGAAGGTGCCGACACAAACTTAGACAGCCTTTTTATAAGTGCGGCAACTATTGCTATGGCACAAGAAAATAATTTAGGCGATATGCTTTTTAATTATGGAGTAAGAGTAAATGCAAACTTATTACAAGATAAATTCTCGTCGCCAATTGGTATTTTGAAAAAATCGGAGGGCGGAAAACCAAAAATCGATTTATACCCGTGGAATTATTTCCCAGTAATTGTAACAGATGACAAGCACCCAATATCAAAATATCTCAACTATATAAAAACTGAATTTGTTAGTACTATTGATAGTGTTGGAAATAATCCAAAAATAAAAAAAACAGTATTACTACATAGTTCTCAATATTCATTTGTTGAAAATGTACCTGCAAGAGTCGGTTTAGACATGATAAATTACATGCAAAATGATACAAGACTCAATAAAGGCAAGAAAACTATTGCAGTTTTACTAGAAGGTGAATTTTCTTCAAACTTTATAAATAGAAATACAAAAAAATATTTACCAGCAGGTACAAATTATAAATTTATTAAAAAAAGCAAAACTGCTAAAATGATTGTAGTAAGCGATGCCGATATTATTAAAAATGAAGTTGCACAAGACGGCAGACCCTACCCTATTGGCTACGATAAATTTTCGCAAAGAACTTATGATGGTAATAAAGAATTTATACTAAATGCTATAAATTACCTATGTGATGATGCTGGACTAATGACGATAAGATCACGTGAACTACAAATGCGTTTACTAAATGTTGAAAAAATTAAAGAAAACAGATTTTTAATTCAATTTATAAACGTTATAGCACCTATAATTCTTATAATATTATTTGGTTTAGGTGTTTATATATTTAGAAAAAGAAAATATACTTCCTAACGATATGTCAAGTCGGTAATGACGTTTCCATGTCCTACGGACGATGGAAAGTCTGACCTGCATTCGTCCGCAGGACAATGTAGCGTCAAAACAAGTTGCAGTAAATCTCTTCAAATAATCATACAAGTTTTATTACACATTTTCATCGTCAGTAAGACATGGAAACGTCTGAATGAAAAGAATAATAGGATTTAATATTAATTATTGATATTTTTGGAAATAATTATTCACAAAACCATATATATTACTATGAAAACAATAACATTAACTTTCTTTATTACATTTTTTATTCTTAGTATGAATAGCTTATTATCCAATGCTCAAGAACTTACTATTTTACATACAAACGACATGCACTCAAAGCTCACTGGTTATGGACCCGAGAGCGAATATAGTCCAACAGTACTCGAAAATGATAATACTTTAGGAGGGTTTGCTCGCTTATCAACTCTATTTAAACAAGCCAAACTAAAATCGCCCGATGGAACTTTAATTCTGGATGCTGGAGATTTTTTAATGGGTAGTTTATTTCATGTTGCCGAAGAAGAAACAGGATTTCAACTAAATTTAATGAAAGAAATTGGCTACGATTATATTACTTTAGGTAATCACGAATTTGATTTTGGACCAAAAGCTCTTGCTCAAATATTAAACACTGCAAATAAAAAAGGTGGATTTCCACAAATTATTGCATCAAACACAGTTTTTAGCGAAAAATCTAATGAAGATAATGACCTTGAAACTCTTTTTACTAGTAATGTAATTAAACCTTATGTAATTGTTAATAGAAACGGATTAAAAATTGGTATTTTTGGATTAATGGGAATAAATGCAGCCGATGTTGCACCAGCAAGCAAACCTGTAAGCTTTTCAAAACCACAAAAAGTAGCAAAAGAGATGTCGGAATTTTTAAAAAACGAACAAAAAGTTGACATTGTAATTTGCTTATCACACAGCGGAATTTATCCAAACTCCGATAATACAGGATATATTGGAGAAGATATTGAAATTGCCGAAAAAGCTCCTTTAATTGATATTATTATTAGCGGACATACACACATTAAAACTGCAAATGCAATAAAAATTGGAAATACGTATGTAGTACAAACAGGAAGTTCTGTTCAAAATTTAGGTGAAATAAAGTTGAAAGTTGAAAACAGAAAAATATCTAAATTCGACTATAAATTAATTCCTGTTGACGATAAAATTGAAGGGGATTATGCAATTATTGCAAAAATTGAAGGACAAAAAAACTTTATTAATAAAAAATATTTATCATCCATAAATTTATCATATCAAACAATAGTTGCAAAAGCAAATTTTGCTTTAACACTTAATTTTGAAAATTTAGAAACCAGTAATTTAGGTCCTTTTTTAGCAGAAGCCACAAAATATTATGTAGAAAATAATGGTACCGATGTTGATTTTAGTCTTATTACATCGGGAACTATAAGAGAAGATATACTAAAAGGTAAAAATGGAATAATTACTGTACCCGATATTTTTAGAGTAATGTCTTTAGGAAAAGGATACGACGACGTACCAGGTTATCCTCTTGCAAAAGTATATATTACTGCCAAAGAAGTAAAAAAGCTTATGGAAGTTCTTGTAATGTCCAGAGCTAGTGGTGGCGATGGTTTTTTATTTTTCTCTGGAATAAAAGTTTATATAAATCCTGAAAAAGGAATGCTTAGAAAAGTTCAAAAAATTGAAATTAATGGGAAAAAACTAGATTATTCCAAAAAGAATAAAAAATTATATAGTATTACTGCAAATACATACTTATTAAGTTTTATTGGCGAAATAAAAAAAATGAGCCATGGATTAGTAAGTGTTACACCTAAAGATAAAGATGGAAACCCTGTAATTGATATGAAAAATCAATTAATAGATATTGACCCAAATAAAGCAGGAGTACAGGAAGCAAAAGAGTGGATTGCAGTTATAGAATTTATGAAAAGTTTTAATAAAAACAGCGACAATATACCTGTAATTCCTAATAAATATAAGAAACCGGTGAAATCTGTTATAGAAATAAAGGAATAAACCTAAAGGTGAAAATTAAAAACACTGTCAGGAGCTACGCACACTGGCAGTTTTTTTTCTTCGAGAATTTGTAAGACTTGACAAAGTGCTTGTACCTGTCAATGTCGAATATATATTAAATTCAAATGCAACATAATAGAAATATTAGCATCAAATTTAGAGATATACTAACAAGCTTTAACCATAAAAAATTAAACAGATGAAACACTCATGATAAATAAATTTTAACACACAAGAAAATAATTATTGCAATTTTGCACAAGTAAATACAAAAGAAGACGCATGCGAGTGTCGCATCTAACCTTTTAAATAATTTATAAACAGATGAAATCTAAAAATGTATTACCAATACTAGTTGCATTTCTAATATTAACAGTTGTTCTCATAAATTTTTATTTTCAAGAAACTAAAGGGAATAAGAATTTTTCAGAAACAAATATTGATAAATCAAAAAACTATCCTAACGAATGGTTTGATTATCAGAGAATTTACCCTTATGCTACATTAAATT
>JAOZLS010000425.1 GCA_029934705.1 Bacteroidales bacterium
AACAAAAAAATATTTTGAATTTATTTCGGCAACTTTGAAATTCATTTGGTATAATTTTCTAAAAATAGAACATAAATTATCAGTCTAAATTTTTTTTACCAAAAAAATGACTATTTTAGCAACTTCTATGACAAAAAAGTTTTAGAACAAAAATAAAATTCGATAAAATTATGTTTTTTTCAAAAATAATTGGAGTAGGACATTATGTCCCAGAAAATGTTGTTACAAATTTTGATTTAGAAAAGCTTATGGATACCACAGATAAGTGGATTCAAGAGCGGACGGGTATCAAAGAACGAAGATTTCATCCAACAGAGGAACATTCCACAGCAAAAATGGGAGCTAAAGCAGCTATAATGGCTATGGAACGTGCTGGAGTTAAAAAAGAAGACGTTGATGCAATTGTTTTTGCAACATTAAGTTCAGATTATTTTTTCCCTGGAAGTGGTGTATTAGTTCAAAAAATTCTAGATATGGGAACTATCCCTGCAATTGATATAAGAGCACAATGCTCGGGTTTTATATATTCACTTTCGGTGGCCGATCAGTTTATAAGAAGTGGAATGTATAAAAGAATTTTAGTTATAGGAGCTGAAACCCAGAGTGTAGCTTTAGATATTACAACTAGAGGACGTGGAACTGCTGCTCTTTTTGGCGATGGTGGCGGAGCTGTTCTTCTTGAAGCTCATAGCGACGAAGGTAAAGGAATTTTATCTACGCACCTGCATTCAGATGGAAATTTTGCTGATGCACTAAGAGTAAAAGCTCCTGGAACAGGGCGTGATAAAACTTTTTACCCAGGCATTGAACAAGATCATGAAAATATACATCCATATATGGAAGGTCAGTTAGTTTTTAAACATGCTGTAAGGCGAATGCCCGAGGCAGTTATTGAAGCTTTAGAACATAACAAATTAACAATTGATGATGTAGATATGTTAGTTCCACACCAAGCAAACCTAAGAATTTCACAAATGGTACAGCGTATGTTAAAGCTTCCTGATGATAGAGTTTATAATAATATTCAGAAATATGGAAATACCACAGCTGCTACAATTCCAATTTTAATGAGCGAACTTTGGGAACAAGACCGAATTAAAGAAGGTCAATTATTTGCTCTTACTGCTTTTGGTAGTGGATTTACATGGGCATCGGCACTTATTCGTTGGTAATATTTTAATAATTACAAAAAAGGGCTTGTTAAATATTTAACAAGCCTTTTTTATTGTGATTATTTAGTGGATAGCTTTCACCACCAATTTAATAATATTATATTTGCAAGCCAAAATTAGTAAAATGAGAAAACACGAAGTACCACAAGACGACGAGAAAATCCTAAAAGGAACAAGAGAAATTCAATATGCAATAGATGAAAATGGGAAATATGTTAAAGTTCACAGCACAGGTTGGAGCATAAAAAATGATATTTTGCGAGAAGCATGGAATGAACTTGATGAAAAAACACTATCTGCTAAAAAATTAGTAGATTCAGGTGAAAAAAGTCCTTTGTATTTTTATATGATACAAAGTCAGATGAATTACAAACTTTTAGCAGAATATTCAGAAACTTTTTCTTTCAAAATAAAAAAACATTGTAAACCGAAGGCTTTTAGCAAACTTTCAAATGAAATACTTCAGAAATATGCCGAAATATTTAATATTTCTGTAAGCGATTTACAAAGTATTCCTGATAAAATTGAAAATAGTATTGAAAAACATATCAATAATTAATGACAAATAATACAAAAGATATAAAGTTAGATTTTGAGCATAATATGTCGGCACACTGCGAAAATGGTGTTACTTCAAATTTAATTAAATTCTATGGTATTTCGCTTAGCGAGGCAATGATTTTTGGAATAGGCTCAGGTTTGTTTTTTTCTTACATGCCATTTATTAAACTAAACGGAATACCGGTTAGTTCTTTCAGACCACTACCTGGAATGATTTTTAAGCGGACAGCTAAAAGGCTGGGGTTTAAAGTGATAACAAAAAGATATTCTGACAAGGATAAGTCGATGAATGAGTTAGACTTGCTTTTGAAAAAAGGGATTCCTGCAGGAATGGTTGTTGGAGTATTTAATTTAGTTTACTTTCCACCAGCATATCGCTTTCATTTTAATGCACATAATATTGTTGTTTACGGCAAGCAAAATAATAAATATATTATTAGCGATCCAGTAATGGAAACTCCTGAAGAGTTAACTTATAGCGAATTACAAAAAGTAAGATATGCAAAAGGTACATATAAACCAAAGGGAAAAATGTATCATATTTCAGAAATAAATGAAAACCCAAATATCAAAGAAGCAATAATAAAAGGCATAAAACATACTTGCTCCGACATGTTAACTATACCAATTCCTATTTTTGGCGTAAAAGGAATAAGCTATTTGGCAAATAGAGTTAAAAATTGGGAGAAGAAATTAGGAACAAGGCGAGCAGCACAATATATGGCACAAATTGTGAGAATGCAAGAAGAAATTGGCACAGGAGGTGCAGGTTTTCGCTTTTTATACGCAGCATTTTTACAAGAAGCATCAGAAATTTTTCAAAATAAGGAGCTTTCAAATTTATCAGAAAAAATGACTATTATTGGCGATAAATGGAGAGAATTTGCAATATTAGCAGGTAGAATTTCTAAAAAAAGAACAGAAATTAAAGAACCTTATATTGAAGCATCAAAAATACTTAAAGAAATTGCAAAAATGGAATATTCTATTTTTAAAGAATTATCAGAATTAGTTAAAACTCTAAAAAACTAATAATTTGCTAAATGATTAAGCTAGAAAATTTAACAAAAAAATATAAAAATGCAAATATAAATGCAGTAAATAACATAAATTTGCAAATTAATAAAGGTGAAATATTTGGGCTTTTAGGCCCCAATGGTGCTGGCAAAACAACTATTTTTTCAATGCTTTGCGGATTATTTCCACCAAGCTCAGGTTCAATTTATATAAACGACTATCAACTTTGCAAGAATTTGAGTAAATTCAAAGCAACAACAGGTGTAGTTCCGCAAGATATTGCACTTTACCCTAGCCTAACAGGAAAAGAAAATCTTACTTTTTTTGGTAAAATGTATGGATTAAAAGGCAAAATCTTAAAGCAAATTATTGAAACCAAAATTGAAGAATTTGGACTTACAGAACATGCAAACAAAAAAGTAAAACACTACTCGGGTGGTTTAAAACGCAGAATAAACATAATTGCAGGAATATTACACAATCCTCAATTATTACTTTTAGACGAGCCAGCAGTCGGCATTGATGCCCATTCAAGAGTTGAAATTATGGAGCATTTAAAACAAATAAACAAACAGGGTACAACAATAATTTACACATCGCATTATTTAGAAGAAGCAGAAAAATTTTGTTCTGATATTGCAATTATTGACTCGGGAAATATTATTGCAAAAGGCAAACCTAGTAAATTGATTGAAAATAATAATTGTAGAAATTTGGAAGAAGTATTTTTTAA
>JAOZLS010000426.1:0-1850 GCA_029934705.1 Bacteroidales bacterium
TATTCAATTGTATTTATCGCAAAATCATATAGAAATGCTGGAAATTCTATGCTTGAAATATTATTGTTTTCTCTAAATGTTTTAAAAGACTTACATAGTTCCAAGTAATGCAGAAATCTTTCTGTATGATTTCTTTTTGATGGAATAGGTGGTAAGAATATTCCAAACTCGTCAGATATTTTTTCAATAATATGGTATTGTCTTAGAAAAAAATAAGGAAAAAACCAATCAGGATTAAACATGAATAGTGCTAATGAGATTTCTGAAATATCGTCAAGAGCATAAAAATAATCGGGGTTTTCAGAGTCTTCTGTTTCTATTGTTGATAAACTCCAAATATATAATAATAGTTCCCTTTGTGTATCGTCTTCATTATCGTATGACTCTAATGTTTTAAGACCTTCAAATAATTCTATGGCATTTTCAAAAATGTATGTCAAACCTTCTTTTTCCCAATCATTTGTAATTGAAAATACATTTAAAAGTTCAGTTAGAAACTTCAAATTTTCATTTTTCTTTGTTGTAGAATATATGTTTTTAAATAAATCTATTTTTTTTGAACCAGAAGCAGATTCCTTATAGTTATTCCATAAAAAGGTATTGAATTCCATTTGAATATTGGATTATTTTCTTGTAAACTTATTTAGTTATAATATATATATATGCGATAATTAGTATTTGAATGAAAACTTGTAATAACCCCTAAATCCCCTAAAGGGGACTTGTTCAAATGTTTAGAAAAGTCCCCTTTAGGGGATTTAGGGGTTTTCAATATTAATTAACCCTTATTCTAGCATCAACAGCAACAACTTTTTCCGGAGTTCCTAAAAGTGGGTTTAAATCCATTTCGCTAATTTCGGGAGCAGCCTCTAAAAGAGCCGAAAGTCTTACAATTATTTCAGCAAACTGTTTTTGATTAATTCCTTCTTGTCCACGAGTTCCCTCAATCATTTTATATGATTTTAACGATTTTATCATTGAAGTAGCTTCTTTTGTAGAAACTGGTGCTAATGAGGAATTTACATCTTTTAAAACTTCAATATATATTCCTCCTAAACCAGCAAGTACTAAATGTCCGAATTTTTCTTCGTGTTTTGCTCCTGCAAATAGTTCAGTACCGCTTAAAAATGGTTGAATTAAAATTGCTGTGGTATCTTTAATCTTTATCATTCTGTTAAATTCTTCAACTAACTTTTCTTCAGTTTTAACATTTAAAACAACGCCACCAACATCCGATTTATGCACAGGACCCACAACTTTCATTACTAAAGGATAACCAATTTCTAAAGCCGATTTTTTTGCATCTTCAACATCTGACGAAACTGTCTCTTTTGCTCTGTTTATTCCAGCAGCATCTAGTAAGTCTTGAACTTTTTCAGGTGATAAATATCCATCAACTGCATTATCAATAATATTTCTGATACTTTTTGTATCTATTTTAATATTTTCGTTAGTTAAAGTTTCTGGCTTTGGTGTGTAAAATGCTTTAGCTAAACCTTCGCCTAAAAGAACTTCTTCAGGAAAAAATGTTCTTCCTTTTGAAATAAATTCAGCAATTTCTTCTTTTGCTTCATTAATAGAGGGTAGGATAGGGTAGATAGGCTTTTTGCATGTCTTCATCTTATTGTCAATGACATCATAAGCATCAAAAACACGAGTTAAGCCTGGTGTACCAAAAATCACGACCATTGCATCGATTTCGTTTAATTCATTGTCGCAAAAATCAATAATTGTCCCTAGCTGTTCTGCTGTTCCAGTTGCTAAAAAATCAATAGGATTGGCAACCGATGAGCCTGCAAATAAGTTTTCTAATAAAGCTTTCCCTTTTTCTTCGTTAATTTGCGGAACAT
>JAOZLS010000426.1:1950-3478 GCA_029934705.1 Bacteroidales bacterium
GATTTTACAGCAGCAATTCTACAACCTTTATTTATTAATGAAGAAGCGTGTTTTAGCAACTTCTTAGGATTATCAATACTTTCTAAATAAAGTAGTTTTACTTTTGGTGAAGTTTTAGAGTCAAATGTATTATCCATATACTCAAGTACTTCTTCAACCCCTGTTTGGGCACTATTTCCTACAGAATATACACTTGCGAAAGATAACCCGTTAGGAATTCCTAATTCCATTATAAATGCGGCAGTTGCTCCCGAACCAGAAATAAAATCAACACCTTGTGGATCTAGTGTAGGAATTGGAGAAGTGAAAACGCCATTATATGCAGGAGTCAGAACACCTATTCCGTTAGGGCCAATAAGTACGCCGTTTACACTATTAATTGTTTCAACTATTTGCTTTTCAAATTCAGCACCTTGCTCATCGGTTTCGCTAAAACCAGCCGATAGAATAATAAAAGCACGAGTATTTTTTTGTTTTGCAAGAATCTCGACTGTTTGTGGACAAAATTTTGCAGCAATTGCAAGTATTGCAAGGTCAGTTTGTGGTAAATCATTAATATCTTTGTATGATTTTATACCCTGTATCTCATCTTCTTTAGGATTCGAAGCATATAAATCGCCTTTAAAATTACCCGATATAATATTTGCAAAGACCTTTCCTCCTGGTTTAGTAATATCGTTTGAAGCTCCTATTACTACAATACTTTCGGGATTTAATAGTTGTTTATTTATCATGATTTTATTTTTTTTTCACAAATGTATAATTTTTTTGCTATTTGTTGATGCGATTATTTAATAATATTACATGATTTTTGTCGGTTTTTATATTGTCGATTGTATGACTAAAGATTGTAACTTAATTAGCATAAAAAGCCTCTAATAAACACTGTTTCTCTGGTTATTTTACCGAATTACAGCGATTTAATACTAAATCTGACTTGATTTTTGTATAAAAATATCACAAAATCTCTTATAAGGCTATTTTTAAGCGTTTTAAGCCTGCTTTGTTTATTTGTAGCACATTACTATATAATGTATATTTGTTGTGTTTTAAGGAGCTGTGTTTTTTTTATGAAGAAAGTAATACCAATTCAATATCAGTTACTTAGATGTTGAATTAGTATATTATTTCTAAAACTTTGTATTTATTGGATTGATTAAAAAGGTATTTCCCACTCAGAGCGATAAGCTCTAAATTGGATAAACTCAAATATAGATATTTTTTTACCGTTTTCTTCTTCAATTGTTGAACGCTTAGTTGTAGAAGCCAAGCAGGTAATAACATTTTGTTGTAATAAGCGAACAACATTGTGGGTAAATGTCATTTCGCCCATAATATGTACTACGTTTATTTTATTATTAAAAGTTAGCACATCTGTGTAGCCAAGTTTTTCCTTAATTTCTGTTACATATTGCTCCGCAAGCTTTTGTACTTCTTCTATTGTTGCTGTCGGGTCTATTTGCGGAAATTGTATATCAGTAATTTCGCCATATTGCTTTATAGCAGTCTGTGTCTGTTTTTTGCTCCT
>JAOZLS010000011.1:0-6447 GCA_029934705.1 Bacteroidales bacterium
TCTAACATTAAGGTAGGGGTCTGTTGCTGCACCTGTAAGAATACGAACACCACGATATGCAATTTCTCCATTTACATCAAGAGTAGCTTGGGGTGTTAGAGTTCCAATACCTACGTTTCCTCCACCAAAATATGCTGCATAATTATTCGTTGCACCAGTTACTGTTGAATAAATACCATAAGCGTTTGTTGTATTACTTCCTCCGTCTATATCAATATAAGAACCATAGATGTTTTTGGAAGTGTAATCCCAAGACCCTACTTGTTGTCTTTTGATTTTTGTATGCATACCATAGGTGTTTTCCATTCCGGGAGTTTCAATCTCATTATATATACCCCATAACTGTCTTCGGTTAGTTTTTGAGGAAATTGAATTGTTCTTTGTTACGAGATAAGCACCGTAAGTTTCAATGGCATCATCTTCTTCATCACCTACTGTTTCTGTAATAGAATAAAGACCATAGGCATTATTCATGTAAGAATAACTTTCGTTATATATACCATAAGAATTACCGCTACTATTAGTTGCACTTGTTCCAGCTTTTGCGTAAGATTTTAACGCAATAACTTCACCTGCATTTGAAGATAGTCCTGTATTTTGCGATATAAGGTTTAGTCCAATATTATCATTATTATTAGAGCTTGATCTTGTAAGTTCTATTCTTGCAGCTGCTTGATCTCCAGTTGTAGTTGAAGTATATAAAACATCTACTTTAGCTGTTGGATTAGCTACTCCAATACCCATTCTGTGGTTTGTCGCATCCCAAATTAGCTCGTTTTGGTCGTGGGCAATTGTATTAGCATCAGACCAATAAGTTATATGGTTTGTAGCTCCGGATCCAGAAATACCGCCAAATGTAGTCCAAGCAGTTCCGTTCCAATAATAATAACCAGGTGTTACATCACTTACTGTGGCTGTATTATAAATTAATAGGGAGGTTACATTTCCGCTTGCAATAGTAGTTGCATCGCTTGTTCCTGTTAATGCTATATTTGGAATAAGTAAGCCTGCATTTGCTGCTCTTATTTCTAACATTGAGCTTGCATTTGGAGTTCCAGTAGTATTGCTAATTAATACTTGTGCAAAAATATTTGAATTAATAGCTATTAAAATAGCTAACATAAATAGTTTTGTATTTTTTTTTGTTTTCATAATTATATATATAAAAAAGATTAAAATGTAATGATTTTTTAGAATAGAATGCTCCTGCTTTTTAATTTTCGGAGCATTCCAAACCCAACAATCTAAATTTTTATTAATTTTGTGTGTAAATGCCTGTTTTCTGTATTTATTTTAATAAAATATTTTCCTTTTGCTTGATTACTTACTATCGTTTAGTCCTTGATGCAACGAACAGAAAAACCGTAAGATTTGAGGGTGCTACTAGTAACAATTTTTGTCCAGTTGTAGTATAGGTATCGACACCATGCTTGGGATTCACTATTCTGCGTAGCACTCCACCATCGTCCGTAGTTGCCTTCTTCTGCAAATGATGCGTCGTTGCGATTTCGGTAACCACCAGGAAGTGCTGTAAAGCCAGTTTCGTTAGTGCTTACTGCATTCGGAGTATCCCAAAGCCCCATACAAGTTGATTTTAATTTTTCGCCAGCTACATTTTGTCCACCAAGTTCATCTGTTAGTATTGTCCATTCGCTGTCGCTTGGTATGTGCCAACCAATTGGACAAACACCTTGCACGTTTGTTTTACTATTGCTAAAATTTATTGCAGCTGCATAAGTATATAAAGCTCCGTAAATACTGTTCTCGTCATTATTATAAAAACAATAAGCTTTACCAGTGTTGTCTTCAAGTGCCTCCCATTCCTCATCATCTGTAACATAAGGTATGTCATCGCCGTTTGTATAGCTTGTAGTTTTTATGTTTTGTGCCATCCAGGTTTGTTCTCCTATTTCAACAACAGCATAATTGTTTTCGTCAGCATCTTGGCAGGCTACAAAATTAAAAGTATAAGTTCCGGAAGTTGTAGGTTCTACTATCATTACAGTCGCATAATCATAGTCGCCGGATATTCCTTTTAATTTAAGCATATCGCCAACTGTAAAGGAAAAATCTTTGGAATTGCCATTTTTACAACTTTTTTCTGTAATATTATCTACTACTTGTTCTTTATAAAATAATTGTGCTTGCTGTGTGTTATTAGACAAACAAATTATTTTTGATGTTTGAACAAAATTTGTTCCCGAAACATTTATAAAATACATACCAAAATTATTTGCTGTAAAATCAAAAGAATGAAAACCTTTCGTCATTTCTTTACTAAAATTTGCTACTGTTTTACCAGTAACATCACAAATATTTACATTTACATAATCGTTTTGGTTTACATAAAATTCAATATTTGTTGAATTTTCAAAAGGATTAGGATAAGCTATTATGGAGTTATTTGTCAAATTTTTAAATTCTTCTACACCTGTAATCTCTCCTGTTGTTAAATTTAAAGAGTTTCCACTTATAACTTCTATACTTGTGCAATTAGACAAGTTTACTACTTCTACATTTGTAATTTCTGTTGTTTCTCCTGTGCCTGCAAAGTCAATAATTATGTCCTGTCCAAATGTTATTATTGGCAACATGATAAATTGTAAGTAAATAAATATTTTTTTCATGATTTATATTTTATATATATAGCAACTAAATAAGAGTGTGTATTAATTTATTATGATTTTTTTTGTGTAAATACCTGTTTCTGTATTTATTTTAATAAAATATATTCCTTTTTTATTTATTGCGAATTGCGAATTAGTGGTTATATTATTAGTTTTCTGAATAGTTTTACCTGTAATATCGGTTATTTCTATATTTGTAATTTGCAATTTGTCGTTTGTAATTGTAAATATACCGTTTGAGGGGTTTGGATAAACTGATATTTGGTTTTCAATCTTTTGTATTCCTGAAGAAGTTTCAACAGTAACTGTCCAAACCTGTTCTTCTAAATTTTCGGCAGTTACAGTATATTCAAAAGGAGCGGAAAAGTCTTGTTCTGTTCCTGTGTCTGGATTTATAGTTGCATTTTCGGATACTGTAATTGTTGGTGTTAAGGCAGATAGATTTGTTCCGTTTGCAACTTCAATATTAATAGTATGATTTTCTGTATTGATTGTAGCATCGCCAGTTTGTTCTGTAAGAGTAAAGCTAAGAATATCGTTTTGATAGTTTTCTGTGAAAATTATTCCTGTTTTTTTTGCAATAAAGCCATCCCACTGTCCACTGTTTGTTTGTTCATGCTCATCGAAAAATATTGAAGAATTAGCATGATTACCAACTACAATTAAATCGTTGTTGATATCAATATCAATGGATATTATTCCGGCAAAAAAATCATTTTGGGTAGTTTCCGCCCAAAGTGCAGTGCCGTTTTCTTCAAATTTCACTAAAAAAGGAGTATAATAAGATGGCGAGCTTGTTGTACTTGTTAATGTAATGTCGCCTATTGTTAATGTTTCATCGGCAAAAACTCCACCTAAAATAAGTTCGTTTAGTGGTGTTACTGTTGCTGCTGTCCAGTAGTTAGAGATAATAATTCCGAGAGAAGATTTACTATTAAAATGATTATGCCATAAATATTCTCCTTCCGGCGTTAATTTAACTACAAATGTGTTTAAAGCCTCACCATTGCACGAACTTGTGATTTCATTCCCAAGAAAATTGTAATCTTCTCCATCGAAAAGAATATGAGAATAAATATTGTCGTTAGCATCAGTTACAAGAGTGCCACCCCATGTTTTACAAGTATTATCATTTGAACTTCCGGTTTTAGCCCACAAGAACTCTCCATCGGTATCGTATTTGGCAATAAAATAATTTCTATCATCGTTTCCGGTAATTTCTGTTGTTTCGGCAAAAGTGAGAGAACCGGATTCGCCCCAAAAACTTCCGCTAACAATTAAATTATTTTGCAAGTCGGTAGTAATGTTTCTTGAGTATTCTTTTTGATAATCACCGTTTATACTTTTTGGATTGTCTGCCCAGAGAATATTTCCATCGGAATCAAATTTAGCAAAAAACGCATCTTTGTCCATAAGATTACTTCCGTCAGAGTTTTCAAGTTCTATTGAACCAAAATTAATTACCGGAGCTCTAAATTCACCGGAAATATAAATATTATCTTCCGTATCAATGGCAAATCCACCAGCGTTACAATTACGAATAGAGCTACTTGCCGATTCTGTATTTCCATAGTTATTAGCCCAAATAGTATTGCCATCACTATCTAATTTTGCAATAAAAATATCGCCGGTACTTTCGGTGTTTTTATTTAAAGTAATAGTTCCTATTTCTATTTGCTCGGTAGAAAAATCCCCATAGATATAAATATTATCTTCGCTGTCTATAACAATTTTGGTAATCTCATCAGCTTCTTCTGCACTACCATATCCTTGTGCCCACTGTACTTCGCCTTGTGAATTGTATTTTACTAAATAACAATTCCAGTCGGAGCCGTCTCCGGGTGCATTAATTGTGTATGCTCCAAACGTTACTTCTGTTCCGACATAACGCCCCGCAACATATATATTTCCCTGACTGTCGGTTTTAGTGTCCACAAAAAAATCTTCTACATCGTTACCTGAGCCACCATTTGCCCATAACCATTCTTCTTCTTGTGCAAATAATAAATTTGCCACTATTAAAAATACGAATACTAAATTAAATTTCTTCATTTATTTTTTTATTGAGTTATTAATTTTGTGGTATAAATACCGTTTTCAGTGGCACTTCGACTTTGAGCAGCATAAACTATATTTAAAAAATATATTCCTACCGGTTGATTTGATATATCAATTACGAATTGCTGATTATTAATTACGTATTGTTGGTTAACAGTTTTTCCTGTTATGTCGGTTACTGAAACGCTATAAGGTCTTGAAGACGCTTGTAGGTTTTCGATTGTAAAAACTCCGTTTGATGGATTAGGGTAAATATTGAAATTGTCTTCCGATAAATTGTTTATTTCCGTTGCAGTGTTTCCCGATACAGCAATTTCTTGTTGCGTTGCATCGCTTGAAGTATGCGTAACAATACCTGAATATAGTTGATTTGTTTGTGGAGCAAAACGAATGTAAATATTAGTGTTTTCGATTGTTTCTCCACCTGTTAGTATAATTTCATTTGTAAAATCGGTTTCGGAGGTTTCGGAAATTTCAAAGCCATCGGGTGCTGTAATTGTTATATCATCAATTAAATTAATTCCTGATACTACATAAATTTGTTCTTCTGAAACACTGCCAACTTCGGTATTTTCAAATTCAAAGTTGTTTTTTGAAATGCTAATAATTGGAGTTCCTGCCGGCACTCCAATTCCTGAAAGTGTTATTGTTTGTGTTTCTCCGTATTCTGTTTCGTGTATTATTTCGCCTGAGTATGGAGTTGTAATTTGTGGAGCAAATCTCACAAATATTTGAGTATCGTTAATGTTTCCGTCTGTATTTGAAAGAATAATTTGGTTAGTAAAATTACTTCCGCTTGTTAGTGAAATTTCAAAACCGTAAGGAGCATCTATTGTAATGTCATTATAAAGTGTTGTTCCTGTAACTGTATATGTAAATTCGGCTGAGGGATTGTCAATTTCTACTTCACCAAAATTATGTTCTGTTTCGTTTATTGCAATTCGTGGTATTATAGCTGTGGCTGTAACGTGCAAATATTTTGTTACGCCTGTTAATTGTCCTTGAACAAGAACATCACCTTCAAAATACCCTTCTGTTGGAGGAGTGAACATAACAATTACATCATCATCTGAACTTCCATAATAATAAATAATTTGATCTCCACCGTTTTCATTTGAAAAACCGGAAGCTACTGGAAACCCAATATAAGCAGTTTCATCTGCACCTACATTTCTTATAGTAAAATCAAAGGTTCGTATAGCAACATCACCAACAGGAATTGTTCCAAAGTTTATTTCGTGTGGGTCAAGAAAAATATACGGACTACCAGTCTCGCTACCTGTGCCGGAAACCGGTAAATTATATGTAAGATCGGCAGAAGTATGCGAAATGTTTGTAGCATAATCTGTTTCGGCAGTTGGAGTAAATTTTACGTAAATAGTAGTTTCAGAAATTGTTCCCCCCGTATGATTTAATGTATAAGAATATGCCCAGTTTGAGTTATAATTGTCTGACACTAAAAAACCTTGTCCCGGAGTTACCGAAATTGTTATATCTTCTGTTAAGTTTTCCGCCGATAAGGTATATCCAAGTACGTAACTGTCGCCACTTGCTACTTCACCAAAAGGAATTGCTTCTGTATTAATATTAATTACAGGTTCTTGTGCATAAGAAATTACGCTAAGAAAGAGAGCTAAAAATGTAAAAATTATATATTTTTTCATAATACTATTGAATTATTATTTTTTCTGTATAAATTCCTTTTTCTGTTTTTATTGTTAAGAAATATATTCCTTTTGGTTGATTTTCTAAATTGACACTT
>JAOZLS010000011.1:6547-10930 GCA_029934705.1 Bacteroidales bacterium
ATTTGATTTTCAATATTATTTATGTCAGAAACATAGCCTCCTTCAACAATAATAGTCCACTCTTGCAGAGTTTGGTCGAGTGCAGTTACTGTGTAAATAAAATCTTCGGAAAAGTTTTGAGTTATTGCACTTCTTGGAAAAATTTTAGATTGTGGAGAAGTGAAAATAACAGGAGTTAAAGTAGTAATATTTGTTTCATCGCTAACAGTTATTGTAACAGTATGATTAATTTCGTCAATTTCTGCATCTTGTGTTTGTTCTGGCAAGTAAAAACTAAGAATGTCATTTTGTGAAATTTCCGTTTCATCTGGTATAGTTTTTATAGTAAGACCATCTACATTTGCAGAAAAAGCAGTGCTTATACCTGTAAAAATGTATCCGCCGTCGTATGTTTGTTTTATTTCATGTATTCTTGCTTGTCCAGTTGTATTTTCATATTCTGTTTCTTGAATAAAAGCACCGTTATTGTCAAGTTTTATAATCCACATTCTTTGATTATCGTTTACAGTTTTGTATCCAGCAATAATATAATTTCCTTCGGCAGTTTGGAGTATTGAGCTTGGTATATCTTCTTGACTACCGCCATTTTTGTATTCCCATTCTACTACTCCTAAATTGTCTGTTTTAATAATTCGCCAGTCTCTTAAGTTTTGATTATTAAAAGCAGCTAGTATAAATCCTCCGTCTGCTGTTTGGCAAATTCCATCAGCTCGTGCAAAACCAGTATCGGGATATTCTGTTAAAAACTCTTCATTTCCATCTTTATCTATTTTTAAAATAAGTATAGTTCCATCACTTCCGCTTACTTCTTTGTAGAACCCGGTAATTGCATAACCTCCATCAGCTGTTTGAACTACATCAGACGCATAGTCAATGTCTGAGTTTCCAAATCTTTTAACCCATTCAGTTTCGCCATTTTTGTCGAGTTTAATTAAAATAATTTGAGCATTTAATCCCTCATAACCAGTAATAATATATCCACCATCATTAGTCTGTTTAATTGCACGACCTTGGTTTTGGTCTTCAGAAATCCCAAAATCTTTTTCCCATTCAAGAGTTCCTTCAGTATCGTATTTACACACCCAAATAAGCATACTGAGATCATATTGCATTCCGCGCGTTCCTGTAATAATGTAGCCGGAAGAGTTATCTTGCTCGTTAAAAGTTTCAATAATAGAATAAGCTTTATCGCCATCATTTCCGCTATTTGTGTAGGTAGTCCACTCCTTTGCACCGTTTGAGTTGTGTTTTTGTATAGCAATATTTCCATCAATGGTGCCAGCTGAAATAAAACCACCATCAGAAACCGTAGATATTGTATTATTCCAAAAACCTGAACTAATACTGCTCCATTCAATATTTTCGGCTGTATATTCGGTTGTAATATTATCAATTACACAAAGTCCATTTTGTGTTGGAGAATTTAATTGCCAAGCAATATATACGTTTTGTCCTTGATATGCCGATAAATCAATTTTATATCTGGTGTATAAATATCCTTCGTCGTTATATCCGAGGTAAGGCACTGTAATTTCAGCTAAATTTATAGAAAAATCAATTGGTGTATTACCTGTTGTCGATAGCCAAATGGTAATATTCTCTTCGCTACCTTCTACAATTTCGGTTGCCCAAAATGAAAGAATATAATTTTCTTGCAAAAATATTTGAGGACTTACAAGCCAATCGTTTGCATCAGTAGTTGTTTCAATAGCCATTGCTTTGTTACCAGACAATGCCCAAAAACTTTGGTTAATAATTTCCCATTGGTTTTCATCTCCATCTTCGTTATAAACTGCCCATTCATCAGGTAGTCCTTCTTCAAAGTTTTGATTAATAAATGTTATTTGCGCATTAGCAATAAATGCTGTAAACAGAAATATAAAAGATATGTAAATTTTAGTCATAATTTATTTGTTAATATTAAGAGTGATTTCTTTTAAAAGTAAAAAAAGCTCCTACTTATATTTCGGAGCATTTCAAACCTAAACCTAATTTATTATAATCTTTTTTGTAATTATGTTGTTTGTTGTAATAATTTTTATGAAATATATTCCTTTTGATTGATTTGAAAGGTCAATTGAATATTGATTATTGGTTGTTTGGGTTTGAGTATTTACAATTTTTCCTGTTGCATCTATTACTTCAATATTCGTAATCTTATTGTCGCTATTAGAAATTGTAAATATTCCGTTTGACGGGTTAGGATAAATTGCAAAACTGTTTGAATTTATTGTGTTTATGTTATTTGCTCCTTGTAAATTTGCATAAATATTAATATCATTTGAATTTATTGATGCTGAGCCATAATAATTACTAAAACCTTCTTTTGAAATAATAAAAGGCAAACCATTAGCAGCTTCAATATCATTAAAAACAATTTCTCCTGAGGCATTTGTAACAAAGGTTTCAGAGTTAAATTCTACCGAAGCTTCGTTAATAGGAGTTGTTCCATCGTCTTCGTAAATATGAAATGTAACATTATATGTTAATGGACTTGTGGCTGTTCCATAAATTTCACCGTTATCATAATACGTATCTCCTCGTCCATACATAAGAACTACTCTATTATCGGGCAATGAAAATGTATTGGCATGTGCACGCCCGTTTGCAAGTGGTGTTAAAGTCGTTTGATTACCTGTTTCTGTATTAACCGAAAAAACAGATGTTAAATAAATTGGTCCTTTTGAATTAATATTTGTTGAATTTTGTCTGTTTTTGTTGTCTAAATAAGACTTTTTTCCGTCGTCTCCTTGTCCACCTGCAATTATTATTTCGCCGTTTTCAAGTAAAGCTGCATTAACTCCCGACATTGCCTCTGGCATGTTTGGTAAAGTTGACCAAGTTTCTGTTTGTGCATCATATTTATCAATAGTGCTGAATTCATCGAAAGTAAAGAAGTTAAAACCACCAATTATAAATACATCTCCTTCTTGATTTTTTATTGCAGCATATCCGCCACTTCTTCCTTCTGAAATTTCTCCGTTTACAGACCAGGAGTCTTCAATAGGGTTGTATATTTCAACATTTGTAATTGCTCCTGAGGTGTAATTATAACCACCAACAACCATTACATTACCATTGTTTAGTAATATTGCTGAGTGTCCATCTTTGGTAGAAAGAAGATTAACAGGTGAACTAAAAGTATCGGCAACAGGATTATAAACGAAAGACCATGGATTATCGGTGCCTGATGGCTCTTTGTATCCGCCAACTATTAATACATTATTATTAGGTAGCACAGTTGCTGTATGCTCTACTGCATCTATTGGCATATCTTCTTTTTGAGTCCAGATGTCGGTAATAATATTGTATTCCCAAACATTATCAACTGACACTTGCCCTTTGGCTGTTGTTTGTCCGCCCCCAAAAATCAATACAGTGCTGTCAGATGAACATACTGTTTGGTGTCCTGCAACAGGAAGCGGAAAGTCTGCAACAGTTGTCCAGCTATCATCGGTTGGATTATAAATTTCTACTATTGAAGTAATTTCTCCACTTTGATTTCCGCCAATTATAATTATTCTACCATCATTCAATACAGTTGTTGTATTAAATGTTCTTGCTCCACTACTGCTTGTTGTTGTTACCCATTCTTGCGAAAACCCTGTTAAATAAGTAATTGTTAAAAATAAGGTGAATGCTATTTTATAAAATATTTTCATAATTGAGAAGTTAAGTTTGAATTGTAGGGGTAAGATTAGCTTTCCCCCTACAATAAAAGACTATTATTGAATTATTATTTTTTTTGTAAATGTTCCAATTTCTGTGTCTATTTTTAAGAAATAAACACCTGCTGGGTGATTTTTTAGATTTAACAAGAATTGTGAATTACTCACTACGAGTTGTGAATTGTATATTGATTTTCCTGTAATATCAGTTATTTCAATATTAGTAATTTTATTTTCGTAATTTGTAATTGTAAATATTCCATTTGAAGGGTTTGGATAAATTGAAATTTGGCTTTCGATGTTTTGTATTCCTGAAGCAACATCAACTGTAACTGTCCAAATTTGTGCATCAGAGTTTTCAGCTGTAACGGTATATTCAAACGGAGTAGTAAAATCTTGCTGTGTTCCGCTGTTAGGGTTTATTGTTGCATTTTCAGAAATTGTAATTGTTGGCGTAAGTTCTGCAACATTAGTTCCTGCTACAACTTCAATATTAACAGTGTGATTTTCGGTGCTTATTGTAGCATCTCCTGTTTGCTCTGTAAGAGAAAAAGTTAAAATGTCATTTTCTTCACTTAATAAAATTTCTTCGGTAACAGTAACTGTCCAAATTTGTGCATCAGAATTTTCGGCTGTAACGGTATATTCAAACGGTGCAGAAAAATCTTGCTGTGTTCCGCTGTTAGGGTTTATTGTTGCATTTTCAGAAATTGTA
>JAOZLS010000011.1:11030-30871 GCA_029934705.1 Bacteroidales bacterium
AAAATCTTGCTGTGTTCCGCTGTTAGGGTTTATTGTTGCATTTTCAGAAATTGTAATTGTTGGCGTAAGTTCTGCAACATTAGTTCCTGCTACAACTTCAATATTAACAGTGTGATTTTCGGTGCTTATTGTAGCTTCTCCTGTTTGCTCTGCAAGAGAAAAAGTTAAAATGTCATTTTCTGAGCTTGCAGTAATAAAATCGGAAGCTACCCAAATATATTTAGCATTATCGGGAGATGCAACGGGAAATGTTCCTATTGTGATTGGATTTTGCAATTCGCCTGCAACAAAAATAGAGTTACCAATAATGTCTATTGCAAGTCCTTCACTTCCAGAGCCCATTGTTTGGTTATTAAAAGCCTGAGCATATTGAATTTCTCCGGCATTATTAAACTTTGCAATATAAGGAGCTTGATGACTTCCAATTGTTTCAGAAATAGATATTCCGGAACCAAAATCAAGAGTTCCTTCAAATGAGCCAATTACTATAATGTTATTATCTGCATCTGTTTTTAAAGCACAAGTTCCATTACCAGTGTCGTCTTCATCGGATTCCATAACCGTATTCCATTCATAAGTTAGTGAATTATCATATTTAGCAAGATAACCCGGAGAGTTTGAAAACGATTGAGAACCATCACCAAAATCTATGCTTGTAAAAAAGCGTCCGGCTACAAATACATTTCCATCACTATCGCAATCAATATCGTGTGTGAAGTTATAATATCCAACAGAAAATGAATTTGCATTTTGCCAAACACCATCAGAATTAGCTTTTGCAACAAATGTATCCATATTTCCGTTTGGTAGTGTTGTTGTTCCAATAGTTGGAGTTCCTGAATATAGACCTATTACAAAAATATTATTGCTATTGTCAACAGCAATACTTAAACAATATTCGGAGCTTGAACCACCAAGTTTACTTGCCCATTGGCATACACCACCGCTATTATATTTTGCAACAAAACCATCAGTCGATTCTGCTGTTAGGGGATAGCTACCAAAATTAGCATCTCCTGAGAAGTATCCTGTAATATAAATATCATCGTTGCTGTCTATTGCTATATTTCTACCTTCTGAAGACGATGTTCCCACTGCATCTACTGCCCACAAAGGAGTTCCATCAACTCCGCTGTATTTTACAACAAACATAGAGTAAGTTCCCACTGCGGTAGAAGTTATTGAAATCGTTTCAGAGATATTTGCAGTTCCACAAAAAGAACCTGTTACATAAACATCTCCGTTACTATCTGTTGCTACACCGTTTATAGAAACTTCGGTGTATTGCGTACCATCGTCTGAATATATTTGGTGATGCCACTTATATTCGCCGGCACTGTTAAACCCAACAACCATTCCTGTTAATTGTTCAGCAGCATCTTCATCTTCAAAATAAAATCCTTCTCCTGTTATAGTTTCATCAAATATGCCTACTACATAGTAATTTCCATCACTATCGGCAGCAATATTTTTCACATCGGTTGATTGGTAATTTGGATCTGTTCCTTGTCCAAAGGCATTTGCCCATTGCCAATCTGGTTGTGCACTTGCATTAAATGTTATAGTTGCAAGCAAAAAAGATAAAATAGTAATTGATAATGTTCTCATATTTATATTATTAATTAGTTAATACTTAAGATTTATTTGTGTTTTGATTTATTTTTACCTCATTTTTTATTTGTTTTAATTTTTCATTTGTTAGAAAATCAACTAATTTTTGTAATGTGGTATTCTCATTTCTAATTTCTGAAATTATTTTGTCAATATCAGAGTCTTTGTCATTTTTAGATTCTGAGATTTTTTCGTTTTTTTTCATTTTTAATTTCCTTTTAGTATATATTTGTCAAATGTAAATTGTTAAAACTAAATTGTGTTGAAATGATTACAACAATAGGGATACAAACCATGTAATATAGTGTAACAATTAGGCTACATTTTTGTAACAAGAAGATTGTGAGGTTGTTACTTGTTTGTATTGAAGAGTAAATTTTATAGAATAACCCAAAAATGAGAAAAATAATACTTGTTTTCATATTAATTTTTGTTCAAATAGGAACAATTCAAGCTCAAAATAGAGTTGATGAGTTTATTAGTTTGGGCTTACCCGAAGATAAATTATTGGATACTTTGATAAATGTTTCTTTTTCTTTAATTAGAAATAATCCACAAGAAGCACTTGAATTAAGTCTTGAAGCAAACAGGCTTGCAATAAAAATTAAAGATGATAATTTAGAGGTTAAAACATATTATTATATTGCAAATTCTTATTTTTATTTAGAGGATTTTGAAAAATCAATTAATACATTTTATAAGGGTATTGATATAGCAAAAAAGAAAAATCAAGAGTTTTTTTTGGGTATTTTATATAACAAATTAGGTTGGACATTTTACACATTAAATAATTATAAAACAGCTTATAAATACTTTGTAGAAGGATTAAAATATGCTGATTCTACAATTTTACCACATATTTACCATGATATTGCTGCAAACTATCAAGTTCAAGGAAGTTATGATAGTTGTATTTATTATTATATGAAAGCTTATGATATTACAAGTAAATCAAATGATATATCATTACAATTAAGTATTTTAAATAATTTGGGCACTTTATATATTTCCACGAATGATTTTGAAAAAGGTAAAAATTACATTAAAAAATCGGTTGAAGTATATGAAGAATCAAACAATATACAAGGATACATTGCAAGTTTAAATAACCTTGGTGTTGCTTATAAGAAATTAGGAAATATAGATAGTGCAGTTTATTGTTATAATCAGTCATTAATTCTGTCAAATAAAAAGAATATAACTTCCGGAATAAATAATGCTTTAGTAAATCTTGGGAATTTAGAAATTGAATTAGGGAAATTTAATGAAGCAGAATTAAAATTAAAAAAAGCTTTACTTTTATCAGAGAAACTAGATGATAGCTACATTATTACTGAATGTTTAATAGGTTTTTCAGAGTTAAATGTAGGACGAAATAAAAAAGAAAGTGCAATAAAGTATTTACTTCAAGCCCTTAAAATCGCAAAAGATAAAAATCATTCAGAGCAGGAACTCTTTGTTTTAGAAAAACTTGCTTTTTTATATGATGAAATCAATAATTATGATAAATCATCAATGTATTATAAAGAATATTTTATGATTAAAGATAGTCTTTTTAGTATTGAAAAGGCAGAATATGTAGAGAACTTGAAAATAGGATATGAAGTTGAACAAAAAGACCAAGAAATTCAAATTTTAGAAAAAGAAAAGCAAGTTTATGAATTCCAACAAAAAATATTGTTTTTAGGAGCGATAATAGCTATTTTATTAGTTTCGCTTTTAATCTATATTTTTAGTTTGCGAAATAGAAACTCTAAGCAAAAAATTAAAATTTTTGAAGAAGAAAAAAAAGCAAGAGTTTTGGAGTTAGAGAAAAAAGAATTAAAGTTTGAAAAAGAAAAATTAAAAAACGAAAATTTAACAATTGAAATAAGCTCTAAACAAAGAGAACTAACCACAAAAGCTTTAAACTTGGTTCAAAATAATGAATTTAATATTATAATTGCCGAAAAGCTAAATTCTCTTACAACTGAATTTAGAGATGAAAAACTAAACAAAACAATAAAAAGCATTATTAACCAAATAATAATAAAAAATAAAAATAGTATTTGGGAAGAATTTGAAATTCATTTTCAGCTAGTTCATAAAGATTTTTATAGTAAGCTTTTAAAAACACACCCAGATTTAACCCCTAATGAAATAAAATTATGTGCTTTTTTAAAATTAAATTTAAGTAGTAAAGAAATTTCTACAATAACTCAGCAAACATATAATAGTATTAGAATTGCAAGGTCAAGATTGAGAAAAAAAATAGGAATAATAGATGATAAAAATATGATAGGATATTTAATAGGGATATAATTGATTAAAAATACGAACCTAATAACTTTGCTAAACGTATAAATTAGTAATTAAATTTGAAGAAATTATGAAAACAAAAATATTCACAATCCTTTTTATATCGAGTATTGTCCTTTTTAATACGTCATGTAAAAAAAAGCCAACAGAAATTAATAATGTTGAAATCCCTGCCGAAGTTGGTAGTAACCAAATTATAGAACACTTTGCTTATACAATTTCATATAACGAAATGCACGAACAGTCCGACTGGGTTGTGTACTTGCTTACTAGAGAAGAAGCAACATCTGATTTGTTTGATAGAACCGATAATTTTAGACCAGACCCAGATGTTATGAGTACAAGTGCTGAACTTAATGATTATTATTTGTCGGGTTACGATAGGGGACACCTTGCTCCTGCAGCTGATATGGCTTGGTCGGAAACTGCAATGAGCGAAAGTTTTTTCATGAGTAATATGTCGCCTCAAGTTCACTCATTTAATGCGGGTAAATGGTTTTCGCTTGAGAAACAAACACGAATTTGGGCCGATATTTATAATGGTGTATATGTGGTTGTTGGACCTATCTTAGAACCCGATTTACCTACAATTGGCGATAATGAAGTGTCTGTTCCTAAATTTTATTATAAAATAATTGTGAGTAACGACTTAACAAAAGGTATCGCATTTGTTATGCCAAATGAAAGCTTGGATAGCTCATTGGTTTACTATGCTGTCTCTATAAGCGAAGTAGAAGACATGACAGGAATAGACTTTTTTCCTAAACTGAGAAAAGTAGATGAAAATAAGCTTGAAAACAGTTTTAATTTGAACGACTGGGAGTTTTCGTATTAAAGAAAATCTGTCATATAGGAAATTTATGAATTTCCTATATGACAGATTCCTTCGTCATAAATGTTTTTTCTTATTTTCCTCTTTTACTTCCTCTATAAAGCTCAAACTTATGAAATTTACATTGAATAGGTCCATTGTAAAGTTCAATTTTACGAGAAGGCTTAAGTCCAATAAATTTTATAGCCCTAAGGTTTCCACTTATAATCCAGGCATCACAGCCATTATAAACATGTTTTAGCTGAGTTCCCATTTCTTGATATAGTGGAATTATGTCGTCTTCCTCCATTAAACGATCGCCATAAGGAGGATTAACTACAATTGTAGCTGGCTCACCGTCGTGTTTTGTTTCTAAAAAATCAGATTTTGTTACAGAAATATTATCAAGTACACCTGCTCGCTCAGCGTTGCCTTTTGTAACATGAACTGCTTCCGGAGCAATGTCGTAAGCAATTATTTTTGCACTACTAGGTATTCTGTCCATTTTAGCATCTTGTAAAATTTCTTTCCAAAGTTGATAGTCATAATCTCGCCATTTTTGAAACGCAAAATCTCGGAAAGAACCAGCTGCTATATTTTGTGCCATAAGAGCCGCCTCAATTACAATTGTTCCTGAACCACACATTGGGTCTATGAAATTACTTTTTTTATCCCATCCGGAAAGAATAATCATTCCAGCAGCTAGAACTTCGCTTAAAGGTGCTTCTACTTGTTCTTCTTTATATCCTCTTTTACCTAGAGAAGTTCCCGAGCTGTCAAGAGATATTGTACAAGTATTATTAAGTATATGAACATTTATTCGTAAATCGGGATCATTTGTATCCACATTAGGTCTAGTACCTATTTCTTCTCTAAATTGGTCAGCAATAGCATCTTTGGTTCTAAGTGCAACAAATTTTGAGTGTGTAAAAATTTCGCCACTAACAACGCCATCAATAGCAAATGTTTCGTCAACCGAGAAATATTGGTTCCAAGGTATTCGTTTTACATTTGTATATAAATCCTCTTGGGTTCTAATGTTAAATGTTTTAATTGGTCTTAGTACTTTTATTGCTGTACGTAGGTAAAGGTTGCTTTTATATAGTGTTGCTAAATTGCCTTTATATTTTACTGCACGTTTAAGCAGTGTTATGTCTGTAGCACCAATGCTTTTAAGCTCTTCTGCTAATATTTCTTCAAAACCAAAAAGTGTTTTGGCTACTATTTCAAAATTTTCCACAATTATTATTTTTAATGTTTTTTTCAGTATTCAAAAGTAATATCTTTATTCTCAATAAAAAAGATAGTTTTATAAATTTTTTAAGAAGTTAGAGAGAATTTCCCCTTTTTCTATTTTTATTTTTTTGCGAATATTTGCTCTGTGCTTTTCAATTGTACGAGGCGAGCTTGATGTTATTTTTGAAATATCATTTGTTGAAAGGTTCAATTTAATTAGGGCACATATCTTTTTCTCAGTATTTGTTAAACTATTGAAATCGGAATTTAATTTCTCTAAAAAATCGGAATGAATTCCATTAAAATATAGAAAAAAATCGTCCCAAAAGTCTTTTGAGTTTGTTTTAATTTCTGATAAAATATTTTTTATTAACTTTTGGTTTGATTTTTTTGTAACAGGTTTTAATTGTATTATTTTATCCGAAAGGCTTTCCATTACCTCTTTATTTTTAACAATTAACATGGTTTTTGTAATAAGTTCCCTACTTCTAAGCTTAATTTCGTCTTCTAAATTCTCATTTTCTATTTTTATTTGTTTTTCACTTTCTTCTAAAAATACAAGTTTTTGCCTATTAATTATTTTTCTGTATTTTTCCCTTTTTTTCATTAATATAATAACTAAAATTAGGCTTAAAGCTAGTATTGAAAATATTATTATGGATATTCTCATTTTTGTATTTTTCAATTGATTTTCTTTTTCTAACAAATCAATTTTTATGTCTTTTATTTCTTCATTTAGCTCAAACTGTAGCTTTATAAACTCTTTTGTTGATTTATTACTATAATAAACCTCTCCAATACTGTCTATTTTAATATTATATTTATGGTAGTTTTCAATGTCTTTTTTATTATAATAAATATCAATAAGAATTTTAAGCGTTTGTTTTAAAGCATATTTATTATTTGCGATTTCAGCAAGTTTCAACGATTTTTTCGCATAAAATAAGGCACTGTCTAATTCGTTTAATTGAAGATGTGAAAATGCAATGTTTGAATAATTCATTGCTATAAGGTTGTCATTTTTGTCCTTTTTAGCATATTTTAAAGATTCAAAATGATAATTTAGAGCCTCTTTATAATTGCCAATATTTTTATATACATGTCCAATATATTCGTTTAAATAAATTAAATCGACATAATCAGTAGTGTCAATATGCTTTTTTTCTTCTATAAAGAAATTTATAGTTGAATCTGCACTGCTTTTATACATGTATATCATAACACCGTAGTTTAGTATTATGTCGTTATTTTTAAAATTATTCTCTTTTATAATTTTATAAGCTCTTGATATATAGTCTTCATATTTAATAATATAATCGTCTATATGCTCTTCGTCATCTGCTTCAAAATATAAAACAGCTAAGCTATTGTAAACTTGAGCCTCTAATTCGGTCAGATTATTATCTTTTGCAATGTTTTCTGCTATTAGTAAGTTTTCTAATGATTCTGAGAATTTTGATAGTTTTAGGTAAATATTACTTAAAACAATATAGGTGTTTACTAAGCGTCTTTGATCATTGTTTTTTATACAAATGTTTTTTGCTGAATTGATAATTTCAATAGAGTGTATATATGCACCTTCTTTTGCTAAATTATTTGCATTGTTTATTAAAGAATCAATATTTTCAGCTTTAATATTTATCGAAAATGTAAATAAAACTACTAACAAAGCTATTATTTTATCTTTAGTCATATAAAATAGGTCTTTTTTTTAAAGCTGTAATGTTTTAACAATTAAAAAATTAAGGTAAAAATACGTATTGTATTACTTATAAAAAAATACTATGTACGTATTATTATACGAGGTTGAATATTTTAGTACGAACAATTATTTTGTCAAATTTGCAAAATATACTTTTAAAGTACAAATATTATGAGAAAATCAGTTATACTTTTAGTATCATATTTTTTAGTTTTACAAACTTTACTTTATGGATGATATAAGAGTTCTACAGAGATAGCATTACAATATGTGTATTATTGAACCTTTAGAGAGGGAAAACATTCAAATATGGGGGATGAAACTTACCTAAGTAGAGTTAGAGCAGTACGAAATTTTTAAATATAAAAAAAAGAGTAATCTTTGTTGAATAAATTATAAAAATATATAAAATGAAAAAAATATTAACATTAGTAATCTTAATTGCAATATCGTCAGGGATATTTGCACAAACACAGGTAGATGGTAATCAGTCTGGAACATGGACAGCTGCTAATTCTCCTTATCAAGTAATAGGAGATATAACAGTTTCTGCCGGTGAAATTTTAACTATTGAAGCAGGAGTTGAAGTGAATTTTCAGGCTTATTACGGTATAACGATTTTAGGTACTTTAAATGCAATGGGAACAGAACTGGATTCTATTTTTTTTACAACAGACAATCAATCAATAGGGTGGAATGGAATAAGTTTCGGACAATCTATTGATGGAGCTGTTACACCTGCCGATGGAATAAGCAATTTTTCCTACTGTAGATTTGAATATGGAAAAACAGCCGCAACTGATTATCCATATATACATGGTGGAGCAATACGAATGATAAATTCAGATGTTACATTTACTAGTTGCGTTTTTTCAAACAATGAAGCAAATGGTGCTGATAATGGAATGGGAGGTGCAATTTATGCTATAAATACCAGTAGTTCTACTTCATTTACTGATTGTGATTTTTACGAAAATCATTGTTATGGAGCAGGTGGTGCTATTGAATTTACATCAGCACTTAATGTAGAAATACTTAGATGTAAGTTTATTGATAATTCTTGTAATTATGGTGGAGGAGCAATATTGTTTTATTCTACTGTTGATACTAAGTTTACAAAATGTTTATTTGCAGGTAATTACACAAATTATGATAATGGCGGAGCAATAAAAACCGAAGGCAGTGGAAATACATTGTTTTTTGAGAATTGTACAATGGTTAACAACGAGGCCGTTTATGGGTCTGGCGGAGCTGCTGCTTTATATTATTCTGAAACTGATTTTGTAAATTGTATTGTTTATGATAATACATCAAATTATGATGATGACAATGTATATGTTGACCCAGGAGGAAGCACTGCTACTGTAAATTATTGTAATATGATTATGCCTGACTATTCAACAACTGGATCAAATAATATTGATGTAAATCCATTATTTGTAGATGCTACAAACGGTGATTATCATTTGCAAGAAACTTCTACTTGTATTGATGCTGGAACTGATATTGGCTTACCTTATATTGGAACAGCACCAGATATGGGGTGTTTCGAGTATGGTTGGGTCGATGCTCCTTATGCAATTTCTTATACTCCAAGCCAAAATCAAACAAATGTTCAATTAGACGCTACAGTTTCTGTAACTTTTAACGAAGATGTTTCTGTAGTTGATTTAAGTGGTATTGTAATAACAGATGCAACAAATGCTACTGTTACAGGAATTACCGCTTCTTTAGAAGCTGATAATAGAACTATTACAATTTCTCATGACGGTTTTGTTGGAAATATGACATATACTGTAACAGTTCCTGCTAATTGTATTGAAAGTGCTGAACCTTTGTCTAACTCAGAAATAGTTTGGAGTTTTACAACAAAGATTGATAATAGTATTTCAATACAAAATTCAGAAATACAAATATTTCCAAACCCAACAAATGGAATTTTTACAATTAATAACATTCCTGGGACTAAAAATATTGATATTATAGATATTTCAGGCAGAATAATTGAACAAATACATGTAACAAGCAGTCAAAATACAGTCCTTGTTGACTTGTCAGACTTTAATAACGGAATCTATTTCGTGAAAATTAATTCTGAAAACAAAATTTTAACAACAAAAGTAATCAAGAAATAAAGATTTGGGTTTATGTTTAATTGGTCGTCAAGGTTTATATTAACTTTGGCAGCCTCTTTTTTCAGTATTACTGATAAATTATATCTTTAAATAAGATGTCTTAATTTTGTTATACTTAGCGAATTGCTTGAGTTCTTTTAAAAAAGATTATAATCTATATAAATATAGGTTAAATGTTATGGTATAACCTTGAGTTCAAATAACATTAGTTATTTGCCAATATTAACTTCTATTAGCTGTTTTTGGTATTGTAAAGATAAATGTTGAGCCTTTCCCTTCTTCGCTTTCTACCCAAATTTTTCCGCCATGTTTTTCTGTAAATTCTTTGCATAATATTAAACCTAAGCCTGTTCCAGTTTCTCTTTCGGTCCCTTGTGTTGACGTATTCTGATCAATTTTAAATAATTCCGATTGTTTTTCTTTTGAAATGCCTACCCCAGAGTCTTGGGTTGTAATTTCAATAAATTGTTGTTTGTTTTTTGCGTCTATCCATATTTTCCCACCTTTTGGGGTGAATTTTATAGCATTTGTTATTATATTTCTGAGAACTGTTGAAATCATATTTTTGTCGGCATTTATAAAAATATTTTCAGATATATTATTTGTTAATTTTATTGATTTATTTTCAGCCGATTGTTTTAATAATTCACATGTTTCTTTGAAAATTAAAAGGAGGTTTATTTTTTCGGGATTAAAATCAATAATATCTTTTTGTAAACGAGACCATGTTAGCAAGTTTTCAAGCAATTTATATGTGTTTTTGATACTCTGATTTATTATACCTATATATTCTTTTTGTGTTTGAATTTGGTAGCTTTCGAAATCTTCGATAAGTAAGTCAGAAAAACCAAGCATTGAATTAAAAGGACTCATTAAATCATGTGCAATAATAGAGAAAAATTTATCTTTAGTAGCATTGAGTTTTTTTATTTTAATATAGCTATCAGCAAGGTGCAAGTTTGCCTTGGTTCTTGCAATAAGTTCAATTTTATCAATTGGTTTACGGATAAAATCTACAGCACCTGCATTTAAAGCAGTATCCAAATTTTTGGAGCTTGTCATTACTCCAGTACACATAATTACTGGAATACTGGATGTCTTGTCATCATCTTTTAATTTCTCAATTAATTCTATACCATCCATACCTGGCATTTCCCAGTCGGTAATTATAAGGTCTGGAAGTTTCTTTTTCATTATTTTTAAAGCAATAATTCCATTTGGTGCATTTGTAATATTATAGGGTAATTTACTTTCAGAAAAAAAACTACTTATTATTTGTAAATTTTCAGGTTCATCATCAACAATCATGATGTTTTTTATATTTGTATTTTTCATGTTCATAATTATTTATTAACCATATCAGTTAGTTTTTTGTATTTTTCTTCATTCATTGAAAAAATAGCATGTTCAATTTCCTTTTTCCATTTTATTAAACTTTTGCTATCATTATTCTTTATTTTTTTTAAAATATGTTGCACATCAGAAAATTCATAAACCATTAAATTTTGTAAATCAGCGATATATGGTCTTGTGCTGTTTTTGTCAGACTTAGAGAGAATAAGTTCTGTTTCTTCCTGTATTTGGGCAGTATTTTCTTTATGCTGAACAATTCCTTCTCCTGTAGGAAGAGAAAACCAAAATGTTGTACCTTTTCCTATTTCTGATTTTACGCCAATTTTGCCACCATGTGCTTCTACAGCCATTTTACAAAAAGTAAGACCAAGCCCCGTTGAACGTACTTTTCCTGATTTTTTTGCAGATATTTGCCCGAATTTTTCAAAAATTATGTGTCTTTTATCTTGCGGAATGCCCTGTCCTGTATCACTTATTTGCACAGCAACAAAATCTAACTGGTTTTTAATATCTGTAAGATTTAAGGACAAAATGATTTCACCATTATTTGGCGTGTATTTTATGGCATTAGTGAGTATATTTACAAAAATCCGTTCTGTTATTTCTTTGTCGGCTTTAACAAAAGTTTCATTTGTAATTTCATTTATAATTTTAATATTTTTTTGTTCGGCAAGAAAAAACACTTCATTAATAGCATTTTGCGAAAGTTCTAATAAAGAATAATCGGATTTATTAACAATAATTTTTGTTTCTTCGTATTTATGAACATCTAAAATATTCATAATCATATTTAGCATTTGTTTACCCGACTGAACAACTGTTTCGTCCTTAGCTGTATTTATTATTGAATTAAGCGGATTTTTTAGATCATGAACAATCATTCCTGTCATTTCTTCTTTAAAAGTGTCTAATTCCTGTAATTTATCGTTTGCTGTTTGTAGCTTTTCTGCTTGGGTTTGTATTTCTTCTTTTTGAGATTGCAAAGCTTCGTTTTTCTCTACAATTTCAATAGTACGATCCTCTACTTTTTGTTCCAGATTTTCGTATAACAATGCATTTTCAATAGAAATAGCTATTTGAGATGAAAGCATATTTATGGTTTCTATACGATCAATAGTAAA
This sequence comes from Bacteroidales bacterium, assembly GCA_029934705.1. Lineage (GTDB taxonomy): Bacteria > Bacteroidota > Bacteroidia > Bacteroidales > JAADGE01 > DZBS01. The sequence goes on from JAOZLS010000011.1 coordinate 23,298, forward strand.
TGCAGCTGTACTAACATTATTTTCTAGATAAAGTATTGCCGAAAGTCTATTTTTATACATCAAAGGATAACACAAAAGCGATTTTATCTTATTTTTACTGATATATTCATCTTTGCTGTATATTTTGTTTTCAGATGCGTTATCTAAAACAACTGCTTTTTTTGTTCTAATAACATACTTTATTACACTTTGTGGAAGTTTGTCTGAATCTATAATCGATTCATTTTGAAGAACTTTTACGGTGTTTTCTTTTAGGTGGCTTTCGGCTTCTATCGTATAATTTTCTTCATCGTTTTGGATAATCAAAGCATATTCTGCACCGGCATTTTCCATAATTATTTCCATAATGCTTTTCAAGAGCTTGTTGAATTTTACTTCGCTAGAAAAAGTCTGCGATGCTTTAATAACACTACTAATATCAAGCATTCTACTTGTTGCACGACTGGTTGAAGTAGAAATTGTTGTTGAAATAGAATTTAACGGATTTACCTTTTGTTTCTTTATCAAAGAAAATTGTGGATATTCCTGTTCTAAATAATCACATACGGCTATTGCTCCCCAGTTTTGATAGCAGGCATAAGCATTTTGCATATATATTTGTGCAAGTTGTTCTTTTTCTGTTTCTAAATAAAAACGTGCTGCAAATTGCCAAGACATAGCTTCTTCTCCAGAAAACTTTTCTTTTTTTGCAGAAAATATTGCTTTGTCGTATAAATCTCTGGCTTGTTCAGTTTTGCCTTTTACACGCATAATTTCGGCTTGTACTAAATCGTATTTATGTTGATAGTTTCCAGAACAATTTTTTGCCCAAAAACGCATCTTTTTTTGATTTTTTATTGCTTTTTTAAGATATTTTTTATCGTTTTCACGAGCATATATCTGTGTAGAAGCAAGCGAAATGTAATAATTACTTAAAGCATGTCGATAATTTCCACGTGCCGATTCTTGTTGTTCTTCTAAATCTGAAATTGTATTTTTTATATTTTTGAAATCGTTGAATAACAATTGTAAATTAAGTTTTGAGACTAAAATAGTAACAAGCAGATGATTGTTCTTTTTTTTAACACATTTTTCGAGTTCTAATTTCTCGTTAAAAAACTTTCCAGTTAAAACAGTTGGCTCATCTTTTAGTGAAATAACATTTTCGCAAAGTTGCCTGGTTAAATTCAAAAAATCAAAGGCAAAATCTTGATTTAATTTTTCAAAAGCAATAACATTTTTCTTTGCTTTTTGCTGTAATTGCTGCAAGTTGGTATTATCATAAAAGCTATAATGCAGATGTTTCATAAGTCCGTAAGCGGCAAATTCCAAATCACCAATTTCAGTTCCTATTTTGTAAGATTCATACATTTTAGATACAACTTCATGTATTTTTTTCTTCCATACGAATACAAAAAAAATATACGAAAAATGGATTCTTGCACTATAATGTTCCGCTTTGTATTTTGGAATTATATTTTGTGCCAGTTCAAAGAACTCAATCCCTTTATCCACTTTATCCATAATTGCTGATAGTATCCCATAAGCCGAATAAAAAATTGGTGAATAAAAACTATTTCCATTCTTTATTATTATTCTATTATAGATTAAAATTCCCAATAAATATAGTTTTGGATATGAATTGTAAGTTGCTGAGCCTAATGCTTCTGTTATTTTAAACTCAGCTAATTTATTTTTATCAGTCATTACAGGCAAATTAGCTAAATCTGTACTGTTTTTTTTGCCTATTGCTATGCGTGTCCTAATAAATTCTATAATAAAATGTATTTTTTTTGGGTATTTGTTTGCTTTGCCTCTAAGTTGCGACATTATATTTATACCTGTTTCTACAGCGTCAATGTTTCTTGATTGGGCTCTGTATGAGAATATTAAAGTGTAATTAACATTAATGCTGTCGAGTAAAGTTTTTGCGTTTTTTATAACATAATTTGCAATGTCTCTTGTTTTTTCAAATTCACCAGTTAAATAATACAAATCTGCAATATTTTCATTTATTTTTAAACTTAGTTTATAATCTGTTTGCCACGAATTTTTGTTTAAAAGACTTTTTGCTGTTTCAAAATAATTAAGAGCCGGAATATAAGCTGATGCATTTTTTGCTTTTTCGCCGGCTAATATATTTAATTCGGCAAATTGTTTTTTTTCATTTTTATTAGCTAGAAGTTTTAAACCATAGTTTATTTGGTTTACAATATCAAAAATGTACTTATTTAAGTCCGTTTCATTATTTTGATATTCTTTTAATAATAGTTTTCCCGTTTGTAAATGAAATTTATTTCGTTGAGCTTTTGGAATTATGTTATAAACTGCTTGTTGTATTCGGTCGTGAACAAATTTGTAATTTTGATTTTCTAAAGGAATAAGTATATTTTCAATAATTGCAGTTTCAATAAATGAATGGAATTTTTCCAAAGGAGGAAATTCGGGAAGATTTTTCCCGATAGCCGAGATTGTTTTTATGTTAAAACTGTTCCCTATACAAGTTGCTATTTTTAATATTTCTAATGTTTCTTTCGGAAGTTTTTGGATTTTACCTGTTAAAAGCTCGATAACATTATTTGTAATATTTTGATTTTTTATTTCGTCGATTTCCCACTCCCAAGTAGCTTTATCAAAATTATATATTAACAACTCTTTCTCGTACAATGTTTTAATAAACTGTATGGTGAAGAAAGCATTGCCTTGTGTTTTTGAGAAAATCAAATCAGAAAGAGCAGTTGTATTTTCAAAATCTGTTAAATTTAAGGTGTTGCTTATTAAATTATTTACATCATCTTTTTTTAAATTTTCGACTTTTATCTTACTTATTTCAACTTTTTTTTCTTCTAATTCTTCTACAAATCTAATAAATTGATGCGAAGAATCTGTTTCATTATCACGATATGCCGTAATGCACAGTAAATGAGTTATTTCAGGGTCGATAAGTGTGTTTTTTAGTAATTTGAGAGACGCATTGTCAACCCATTGCAAATCGTCGATAACCAAAACAAGCGGATGTTCTTTATTACAAATTGCTTTTACAAAACTTTGCCATAAAAATTTTAATCTGTTAAGTGATTTTTCGCCGTCAAGCTCGGGTATTTCAGGCTGTTTGCCAATTATAAGTTCAAAATCAGGAATTAGATTTGTAAGTATTTTCCCAATATTTCCAACTGAGTTTTGTATCAAATTCTTCCAATAAAGTAGCTTTTCATCGGTTTCGTTAATAATAAAGTGAGCTAATTTGGTAAATGCTTGTATTATTCCATAATATGGAATATTTTTTTGAAATTGGTCAAATTTCCCTTCTATATAAATACCTTCTTCTTGAGTAATTGCTTTGTGAATTTCATGAATAAGTACTGATTTTCCTGTGCCAGAATATCCAGCTACAAGCAATAATTCTTTTGAAGCCTGATTGTTTATTCTATCAAATACTTCAAGAAGTTTTTTTTGCTCGTTTTCTCTACCGTATAATTTTTCGGGAATACTCAAACGACCTGAAAAATCCTTTGTTCCGAGTTGTAATTCTTTTAGATTTTCTGAGCTCTCAGAAAGTTTTTTGAGATCATACATTAAACCAAAGGCAGATTGGTAACGATCCTCAGCATTTTTGGAAAGCAATTTTAAAATAATATTTGATAAAACTATGGGTATCTTATTGTTAATAAGGTGTGGGGCTTGAGGTAATTCTGCTATGTGAGCATGAACAAGTTTCATCGCATCTTGATATTCAAAAGGTAATTTGTTTGTAAGCATTTCGTAAAACGTTACTCCAAGTGAATATAAATCTGTTCGATAATCAAGTGTTCGGTTCATTCGCCCTGTTTGTTCTGGCGAAATATAGGCAAGAGTTCCCTCAAGATTTTTTGGGTTTTCAAGATTTTGAGTTTTTAAACTATATTTTGATGCAAGCCCAAAATCAATAATCGTAATTTCATTTTGTTTGTTAATAAGTATATTATGCGGGTTTAAATCTTTGTGTGTAATATTTTGTTTATGTATTTTGATTAGGCTTTGTACAATTTTTTTTGCTATTTGCAAGAATCTCTCTGTGTTAACATTATTCTGATTAATATATTCAGTTAATGTTTCCCCTTCAATATATTCTAACACTAAACTATTTTTCCCATCAATTCTATCTTTTTTCAAGACTTTCCTTATTCCTGAAATTTTTAAATTATGTGTGAATTTATATTCATTATTTAATTGTGCTTTTTGCTTTTCGTTGGGGTGTTCAGTATTTAATGTCTTGACAATTATTTCGTTGTCAAAATCTTCACACAATCCTTTATATATTGTTGAATTGTTGCTTTCGTGAATTTTTTGAAATTTATCTAGTATCATAGTCTCGACTTTAGAAATGCTAAAATACAAATTTATAGATGAGATTTCAAATAAATTAATGTTTTGTTGGATTGTTTTGATAGCTCTTGACTATCACTGCGTTAGCAAAACGCCCGTTAAATAAATTAGAATATATTTTTCTTTTTCAAGGCAAAAAATCTTTTCATAGCCTTTGCTACGAAAATAATTTTTAACACATAAGATGTTAAATGATTTATCGGTAGTTTTTACTCATAATTGGTATAAGCCATAAGATTAATATTGTACGAGTTTATTTAGAAATGCTACGTATAGGCAGTTGAAGAGGCGTAATTGAAACCTACGTCTAGCTACGTTTTTATTAACGTTTGGTGGTTTTTTTGTTATTTATTTACTGCTAGTTGTTTTACCTGTTTTTAGTTTTTATTACCGATATTTAGTATTGAAAAAATAAACTCACTTCCTTCTCCCTCTTCGCTTTCTACCCAAATTTTTCCGCCGTGTTTTTCTACAAATTCTTTGCATAATATTAAACCTAAGCCTGTTCCTGTTTCTCTTTCGGTTCCTTGCGTTGATGTATCCATGTCTATACTGAATATATGGTCAATTTTATCTTTTGGTATTCCTATACCCGTATCTGTAACTGAAATTTCAAGAAAATTACTATTTGCTCTTTTTTTTGATGATATTACTATATTTCCATTTTTGGGTGTAAACTTTATTGCATTCGAAATTAAATTTCTTAATACAGTGGCAATCATATTTTCATCTGCAAAAATTAACTCGTTTTCATGAATTGTTTCTGTAACTTTTATGTTTTTCTTATTTGCTTGCCCCTCTTGGTTATAAAGAGTTTCAATTAGTAATGTTTTTAAGTATAATTCTTTGGGTATGTATGGAATATTTCCAGAATGAGAGCGTGACCATGTTAGTAAATTTTCCAGTAATTTATAGGCTCGTATGGCACTGTTATTAACGATGTTTATCATCTCTTCTAGCTTTTTGTGATCATAATTTTTGTGATTATTAAAAAGAATTTCAGAAAAACCGAGTATAGCATTAAAAGGACTTTTTAAATCGTGTGCTATTATTGAGAAGAATTTATCTTTTGTTGCATTTAATTCATTTAGCTTCGTATTATTAGTACTCATTTCTTCTGACTGAGCCTTAATTTCGTGATTTTGTTGAAAGAGTTCGTTGTTTTTTTCCTCTATTATATTTTTTTGCTCAGCAAGAATTTTGTTTGCTTTTTGTTTTTGCAAGAAACTTTTATAAACAATAACAAAGAGCAAAAGCATTAACATAAAACATAAAAATAAGAAAATACTAACTATTCTTTGTCGTTTATTATATTCTGCACGTAGAGTGTCTTTTTTTTGTTGTTCTAATTTTGCTGCATCTTTCTCTTTTTCGTATTTGTATTTGTATTCTAAACCTGCTATTTTTTTATCGCTTTCTTTATTGTATATACTATCGTTTACAGCTTTAAAAAAAACTTGATAATTATATGCTTCTTTGTATAAACCAAGTGTTTCGCAACTTTTTGCTAATATTTTTAAGCTTTCTTTTTGAAAATTAAGCTCGCCTATTTCTTTTGCTAAAGTAAAGGCTTTCTTACTGTAATCATAGGCTTCCTTTATTTTTTTTTGTTTTAAATATACAGAGCCTAGTTCGGTATAATTACGAGCTTCAACAGATTTATCTCCTATTTCAATAGATATTTTAAGCGATTTTTTCAAATATTCAAATGCTTTAGTATAATTAGCTTGGAATTTATAGTTTTTTCCGATATTATGCAAAGTTCCAGCAATTCCTCGCTTATTTCCTAAGTCCTTTTTTAGTATTAATGCTTTTTGATAATATTCTAAGGCTTTAGAATATTCGGTCATGCTTCTATAAGTATTTCCAATATTGTTTAAGGTCAATGAAGTACCTAACTTATCATTCGATTCGTCGCTTTTTGTTAATGCCTTTTGTAAATATTTTAGCGATTTTGGAAAGTTATTCTGGTACATATAAATCATTCCAATATTATTACAACATCGTGCAATTCCCTTAATATTATTTAGTTTTTCTTCTATTTTTAATGATTTCTGGTAATATTCTAATGCTTTGAGATAATTAGCTTTCATATAGTAGTGTATTCCTATATATCGAAAACTTACAGCTCTTCCTTTTTGAAAATTTAGTTTTTCGGCTAATTTATTGGCTTTAGTAGCATATATTAAAGTCTTTTCAAAATCTCGCAAATATATTTTATAGGCTATTTCATTTAGTAAGTTAACTCTTACAGTATCTTTTTTCGTGTATTGTTGTAAAATATTTTCAAGGCTATCAATCTCTGATGTTTGGGCAGAAACTGTTAGTAATTGAAAATTGAATATTATTAAAATAAGTAAATGTAAGACTTTTTTCATTTTAAATAAGTAAATAACTATTCAGAACAAAGATATAAATTCCTTTAGAAAAAATAAATTAATTTATTTTTGAGGTATTGAAAAAATAAACTCACTTCCTTTTCCCTCTTCGCTTTTTACCCAAATTTTTCCGCCGTGTTTTTCTACAAATTCTTTGCATAAGATTAAACCTAAACCTGTTCCTGTCTCTCTTTCGGTTCCTTGCGTTGATGTATCCATGTCTATACGGAATATATGATCAATTTTATCTTTTGGTATTCCTATACCTGTATCTTTAACTGAAATTTCAAGGAAATTACTATTTACTTGTTTTTTTGATGATATTACTATATTCCCATTTTTGGGTGTAAACTTTATTGCATTCGAAATTAAATTTCTTAATATAGTGGCAATCATATTTTCATCTACAAAAATTAACTCATTTGCATGAATTGTTTCTGTAACTTTTATGTTTTTCTTATTTGCTTGCCCTTCTTGATTATAAAGAGTTTCAATTAGTAACGTTTTTAAATATAATTCTTCGGGCATAAATGGGATGTTTCCTGAGTGAGAACGAGACCACGTTAATAGATTTTCTAGTAGCTTAAAGGCTCGTATAGCACTAGTGTTTACATAGCTAATCATTTCTTCACGTTTCTGTGTATCGTATTCTTTGTGTCCCTCTAAAAGAATTTTTGAAAAACCAAGTATAGCATTAAAAGGACTTTTTAGATCGTGTGCTATTATTGAAAAGAACTTATCTTTTGTTATATTTATTTCTTTTAGTTGAGCTTCATTATTTTTTAGAGCCTCTTCAGCTTTTTTACGCTCGGTAACATCAAAAATAATAACTAATAAATGTGTTTTATCACC
>JAOZLS010000107.1 GCA_029934705.1 Bacteroidales bacterium
AATTTTTTGAAGTTGAAGATATTATTTCTGAAATTTGTAAAGAGTTCTGTTTTATTCCAAAATTTTCGTAATAAACATTTTTTGCAAGTAGGCTTGCTTCTTTTGATGGAACATGCTTTGCATAAATACTTGTGCTAAATATCATTAACAAAGTAATTAATAAAAATTTTCTCATAATTATAATAATTTTGATTTATGAATTTTACAAAGGTAGTTTTTTTTACGTAGTTTACATAAATGATAAAAATTTGTTTTTACATAACTATGTATCAATCCATGAGAATGTATTAATATAATGTAGCTTAGAGTGTAACTTTAATTAGGAATAAGACTATTATTTGATTTGTTTTTTCGTAACTGTTCTCTATTCCATGTTTTGTAAAAGTGGAAATAAGCTGGTTCAAAATCTCCCGAAGGTTCTGGAGCTGGATTTTGGACTAATTTACCATCTGGATTAATTAAATAGTATGTAGGAAAACTAACAACTTTATAGTCTTTTATTACATCGGGGCTTGCGTATATTATTGTCCAGTTATAGTTATTTTCGGTAATACTTTTTTTCATATTTTGAATACTCGAATCTTGCCAAATTGTAACAATTTCGAGTTTATCAATATTTTTAATATGAAGTATTTTAAGCACTTCAAGGTCCTTTTGACAGGAATAACTTTTAGGATTACAGAAATTTAGATACACAAATTTACCATTAAAATTTTTCAAGCTTATTTTTCTTCCATCTTTATCTTTTAGGTTAAATATGGGCAGTTTTGTGCCAATAATCATTTTTCCTATACTATTTTCAATACTTTGAGCTATTTTTTTATGTTCAATAATTTCAGTTTCTACTTTGCATGAACTAAATGCTTTTAGAATTGTACTTTGTAGCTTTTTTTGCTTATAAAATAGTATATATAAATTATTTAGTAGAATATATTCTCGCAATTCGGTTTTTTTTAAACCTTGCTGTTTTGATAATGATTGGTTTAACTTAATCCAATTTACAGATGAATTAATAAAACTTGAACCAGAGTCGGTTTTTAAACTAATAACATAATTTTTAGCAAAAGTATTTAGTGTTTCGTTGTATGCTGAGTTATTGTATAGTACCGGCTTATTAAAGAAATGTTTTTTTAATAATTTATTCGTATTTCTTCCTGGTAAGTAGTTTTCTAAAGCTGCTAGTTTATATTTTTTGTATTGCTGAAAATATTTATTATTATAATTTACAGAGCTGTCATTAATTAGTTTTATTTTTTCTTTTAAATTGAATATTCTTTTATACTGTATTTTTTGCAATATATCTATAAGTTGAGTATTATATGCTTTTTCAAATTTTGCAATTGCATAGTTTAAAGTATCAGCCTGTGGAGGAATTTGTTTTACATAGAATTGAATTTGTTTAAAATAAGGATTAACCTTATCCTCATCGTCTTTTTTTGTTTTTATTGGCAAAATTACATTATAATTTTTACTTGGTTCAATAAATAATATTCCTTCAAAAACATCTAAATCAATAAATGTTTCGCAGGTTTTTTCTATGTTTATTTTAAACTTAAAGTTACCTTGATTATCAACTAACGATTTTGCTATACTTTTTTTGTTTTTTGTAATATAATTATCAAATGTATAAATTGAAAGTGTATCGCCAGAGTATGATTTTGCATTTCCAAAAACAGTAACAACCTGAGCATTAAGCCCAAGGCTTATAACCATTAGCATGCCCCATAAAGTTATTCTAATCATTTTTTTATTTAATAAACGTAATTAATTGGAACTAATTATTTATTTATGAATTCTTTTTCAAGCTTTTTTTGTTTGGTAATATCTATTCCTACACACATTATACTTATAGGTTTTCCATCTTTATTAAACATAGGAGTATAAGTTTCGTGCAACCAAACATCTTGGCTATTAATTGTAATGTAAGTGTCTTTTTTTCGCTGTTTACCTTGTCTTAAATCTGTCCAGAAAAGGCTATACCATTTTACATTTTCATTTACAACAGGAAAAACCTCTGACTGTGTTTTATTAAGACACTTTTTTCCTATTATTCTTTCAGCTTTTTTATTTAATTCTATAATTTTACCTTGTAAATCATAAGTAATTATAGATGCTACTGAGTCAAAAGCTAAATCTTTACTTCTTATTTCAGCTTTAAGTATTTCATTATCTATTTCTGAATTTCTAAGCTCAGAACTAACTTTATTAAATGATTTTTCCTTTTTCTCAAGTTTATCTGTTTGTTCGTGAAATTGCTTTATTAAAACATTTGTTTCAACCGACATTCTTAGATTATTAAATGTAGTTGCTATTCTCTGTCCTAAGTTTTCAATAAACTTAATTTTATATTGCTCTATTGGTTTGAACGATGCTAGCTCAATAACTCCAGTTATTTTTGTTTCATATAGTAACGGAATTAGCAGAAGGGTTTTAGGCTTGTCCTCGCCTAAGCCTGACGAAATAAACGTATAACCATCAGGAATATTATCCAAGTGAATTGTTTTTTGCTCTTTTGCACATCTACCTATAAGTCCTTCGCCAATTTCAAATGTAGTTTGAAGTTTTTTCTTTTTATCGTAGGCATAAGCCGATTTCATTTCTATTATATTGGTTTCAGAATTTATAATAAACAAACCTCCTTGCGAGGCATCAATATATTTAATTAGCTTTTTTATTAAAGCATCTGCTAAAACTTCGGGATTAGAAACATTTTTTTGTAGTATTTCACCAAATTCAGAAATTCCCCTTTGAGCCCACGATATTTTTTGGCTTTCAATAAGCCTTTCTTTTCTATCTTCAGAAGCTGTTCTAAGGTCATTACGCATTTCAAGCAGTGCATTACCTAATATATCTTGTTCACTTATTGCATTATATTTGGTTTGAAGTTCTCCTTTTCCAATTTTTATAGCAAAATCAGCCGTATTATTTAAACTGATAATAAGCTTATTTATAGATTCAGACATTATCCCTAACTCATCACTTCTATTATCTATTGTTGAATATTTTATATTAATATTTCCTTTTTCAAGTTGTTTAAGAACTTGAATTGAGTTTTCGAGAGGTTTTGTAATATTTGCTGAAATAAAAAATATTACTACAGTTAGAAATAAGAAACCTAAAATTCCTACAATTAAAGTATTACCAAAATTATCAACTGCCGATTTTGTAATTATTTCTATTGGGACAGTAATTCCTACTGACCATGGCTCTTTTGAGTTACCAATAACAATTGGTGCAAATGAAGTGTAACCCGTAACTTCGCCTTCGTCATTTATATTATCTAAGGAAAAAGTTTTTCCTTGTTTTATATTGTTTACAATATCTATATTCGAATATTTATCGTCAAAAACCTTTGAAATAGGTTCCCCAAGCATTTCGGGGTTTGGGTGGGTAATAAAAGTTGAGTTATTTGCTATTAAAAATATTGAACTTTCGTCAAAAGGCAATTCTGTATTAGTAATATTTTGCAATTGTGGTAACGCAAGATCAATGCCTAAAAGTCCAACGAACTTACCATTATCATATATTTTTGACACTAAACTTGTCTCTAAAATTGAATCTTTTATTTCATTTGATACATATTTATAATAATATGGGTTTACCACAAATTCTTTTTCAGGGCTAACTTTCACTTTATAATAAAGACTATTGATACTATCACCTTCAAGGTTTGTAGTATCAATTTGAATTTTCATTACTTCTTTTTCTTTTAAAACAAGAACTGTTTGTCTTCCATGATTCCTTACCCAATTTTCATTTATCACAAAATACTCCCATGATGCCCAAACACTTAAAAACTTTTCATTTGATTTAAGAAGTTGTCGCTGTAAATCAATATATGATTTTTTTGTGGTTTCTTTATCGTTAGTTATTTGAATTGAAAAAACATCTGACAAGGTTCTTATGGCAGAAATATCATCACCAAGTATATTTTTTGTTCTTAAGGCAGATTGTTCGGCAAAAGAATCGGCAAGTTTATATGCTTCATTAATTGAATTTTTCCTAAAATTCCAGCCAAGATAGAGGACTACAGTAGCAAAAAATATCAAAGCAGTTGTCATTACTGACAAAAATATTTTACCTCTAATTTTCATATTTCTAAATTTTAGTGTGTCTTAACCAACAAATATATAAAATTGAATTTAAAATTTGAAAAATGTGTAGAGAAATTTACATATATTTTTTATTTACATATTTTATAATATATAAAAAACCAAGATTTAATGTGTAAAATCTTGGTTATTTGTATATTATATTTTCTCTTACTCTGGTATTTGATTTACGTCTATGCTAACATCAAAACAAAGGTCGGCGATATCATCTTCTAACTCAGAGTCGCTTGAATCGTAGTGCCAATTTATTACAACATCCTGTCCGTCATCACTAAAATCTTGTAAAACTTTAAGCAATTCGTAAAGCATTTTTGACGAACTTGTATTAAAATAGCTTAATTTTATATTAAATGTTAAGGTTTTTGATTTTTCTGTTTCATGAAATTCATGTAACCAACTGATTATTTCAGTATAATAGATTTTACTATCTTCCATAAAAGATTCTCCCGATAACTCACAGTCTCCACTAGTGGCATCAAAATTCACATTTGGATATTTGAAGAAACCTTCATTTTTTTGAACTTTTATTAAATTCTCCATAATTTATTTATTTATTTTTACTGAAATTGTAACGTAATTTTTATTGTTATTCCCTCTTTCTGTTTTCACTTCAATTTTATTTTCAGAAATAATTGCAATTTTTATTAAGCCAATATTGCCATTACCTGCTTTATTTGTTTTTTCTCTTATTCTTGCTCTTTTTAGCCCCCTAAGTTCTTCTTTATTTAAAGAATTCATTTGAATACTTCGTTCTTTTATTGTTTGAACATCATTATCAGTTGCTGGGTTACAAGAAATCATTTTAAAATAAGAATCAAATTCAATAATTGTAATTTTTCCACAACCTGTATTTCTTCCTCCAATTTCTTTTTTTAAAGTTGAATTTTGACTAATATTTTGAGACATTTCAACAAATATCTTAAAAAGATTAGTCCTTTGAGTAGTTCGTTTTACGGTTTGTGCAAATTCAATATAATTGCTTATTATTATTAAGTGTTCCTCGTCAAATGCCCCAAGATATGAGAATAAAACTTTTTGTTCTTTGTTTTCTTCAAATTCTTGGATTTCTCTTATTGATTGGTTTGTTGATACAATTTTATTTTCGTCCATTTTATTAAAATTTAATACCTATTAATGTAATATCGTCTCTTTGATCTGCTCCTTTTTGGTGTTTATCTAATTCTCCGTCTAATATATTTTTTTGTTCAATCATATTATGCTTAGCAATAGTTTCTACTGTTTTTAAAAATTTAGCTTTCCCAAATCGCTTTCTATTAACATCATTCTGATCTAAATAACCATCTGTACTTAAGTATATTACATCATTTTTTGATGTCAAAATTTCTGTTACTCCAAATTTTATTTTATTAGATTTTCTATGCACTGCTCCTCCTATCGATTTTCTATCACCTTCTTTTATTTCAATTTCCTGCGTTTTAGAATTATAATAATATAGTGGTCGTTTTGCTCCCGAGAAACTTACTAAAGTTTTATTATCTTGAGTTTCTTCTATTTTGCATATACACATATCCATTCCATCTTTATTATCAGATTTTTCTTGCTTTAACGATTTTATTACATTTGCATTAAGTTCTTCTAGAATTTCGGCAGTATTTGTAATTTTCTTTTCATTTACAATTTCGTTTAACAATCTATTTCCAATCATGCTCATAAACGCTCCAGGAACTCCATGCCCTGTACAATCTATTGCTGCAATAAAAGTTTTTGCCGACAATCCATTTTTTGCTTCTAAATGAGTAAACCAATAAAAATCTCCAGAAACTACATCTTTTGGTCTAAATAGAATAAAGTTTTGATAATACTTACTTATTGTTGTACCTAGTGGTAATATCGCATTTTGAATTGTAAGAGCATAATTTATACTTGCATTTGTTTCTTTAAGCTGATGCTCAATATATTGTTTTTGCAATTGTAATTCGTCCTTTTGAGTATTTATTTCAGAGTTCTTATTATTTATTTCTATATTCTTATATTCTAACTTCCTATTAGCTAAATTTCTATCTTTTATCATTTTTACTAATAGAATTGCTAATATTAATATTATAGTTAGGACTATTCCCCCAATAATAATCCATTGTTTTTGTGCATTTATAGTAGAATCTTTTATTGTTAATTGCTTTTCTTTTTTTGAAATTTCTATTTGTTTTTCTTTTAATTCTTTCTTTTTAGCAGCAATCTCATCACTTACAGCTACAAGTTCTATTTTTGCGTCATCTACTTTTTTATTTTGCTCTGTAATTATATTTTTTTGGTTTGCTATTTCATCTTCTTTAATTCTTAAATCGTTAATTTTTGCTAACAATAACGATTTGCTATTTGTTACTTCCTTTTTTATTTTATTTAAAATTAGCTTTTGAGAGTTTAACTTTGCTGTTTGTATTTTCAGCTCTTCTTCTTTTGCTTTAAGAGTTTTTTCTTTTTCTTTTAATTCAGTCTGTTTAACAATTATATTTGCATTAAGTTTTTCTATTTCAGCTTTCTGAACTTCTACACGTTCTCGCTCTTTATCCAATTCCTTCTCTTGCATTTTATAGAGCTCTCTAATATCAATTTCGTTACCTCCTAAAAGCAATAATTTAGGCTTGATTTCTAATTTTTGGTCAGCAATAGTTTTTTTGTTTATCTCAAAACTTATTTTATTTTTCTTTGGATAAATAAAATTTATCATAACATATTGCTGAATAGCATATTTGTCTGAAACAATTAATATGTTTTTCCCTAAAACTTTATTAAATAAAAGCTCTAAGTTTTCATTTTGACTATTATCTACAAAAATTAAATTTGATCGTGATAAATTAATATTATTAATATCATTACATTCAATTGTTTTTATAGGTCTACCTTGTAGTTCTTTTTTTTCTAATAATTTAAAGTTTTTGTAAAAAGATGCTGTATTACCTAAGTAAACTAAAAAGAAGGTATCTGTTAGGTTTTCTTCATCCCAAGTTATATTTTCGGCAAAACGATATGTGTATTGCAATTTCAACTGGTCCTCAGATACTTGAGAGAACGATATTAAAGATGAACTTAATATCAGTATTAATATTATTAGCTTTCGAAATTTCATTGTTTAATTATTTTATAAAACTCATACAAAAATTGTTCCTAAAAATAAGTTTTAAAATTATAATTTCAAAATATAATTTACATTTTATACACTTTAATGTAGAATCATTTTATTCTAACTAAGCAAAAACTGAGTTATAATGATATTATTAGCTTAATATAAATGGAATAATTATGACAAATTAGTGAATTGTTTTTTGACAGTTATTTAGTTAAAGTAATCCATATTCTATTTTATAAACAATTTCTTCAATCCATTTGTCATCACCTTTGGCATCAAATTCATATTTTAAATTTGTGCTAAAAATTCGTGCTATTGATTGCCAAAAAATTGCACTAACATTGCCTTTAAAGTGTTGCACTAATTCGTAGGTGGTGTGTCCTGTTTGCCGGTCAACAAGTTTTATTAAAATACGACCTTGAGTATAGGTCATTTCTCGTATTACGCTCTCAAATTTTCGTTTTAGCTCCTTTTCTTTGATCTTTATATATTTTCTTTTTTCTCTGTCATTGTCCATTTGAGAAAGAACAAATTCAGTTTCTTTAAATATATTATTTATCATTATAGCGTAAGGGTAAACTTTTTTTACATTCCTTGCCATTCTATAATATTTTCGGCGTTGCCTCTTATTTTTAAATTTACGCTCCGAAAAATGTACTACTGGCCTAACTTTTACGGTATATATGGTATCTCCGTCCTCAACCCTAAAATAAATAACCATGCCCTTACCATCTTTTATAAGAGTAAGCATTTCTTCTCCTGTTAGTCGTTTGTTTTGAGCATTGCTACATAACACCGAAGAAAAAATAATGATTATAGAAATAATGATTTTGTACATTATTATGTTTTATTTTTGTAACGCTTTTTTAATGTTTAAAGTATGTTTATAATAACTATTCAATTTTTATACCAAACGCTTAATTAGTACTTGTCTATAAAATAAGAACTTATAAAAATAAACCCTCAACTTTATGAACAATACCTAATTAATCCACTATGGAAGTTTAATTTTCCTACTTCCATAGTGAACTTTTATTATTATTTAAGCCTATTATTTTTCCAATTTGAATTTTGACTTCCATTATTTAACACATCATTTTTTATTGTCGCTTTCTGATTTAATAATGCATAAACAGCCATCATTGCAGCAATATCCGAGTCATCATTTTCTGTTGTTGATTTATCAGAGTCGGTATAAAATTCTTTTACAAAATGAGTATTGTAATTTCCCGATATAAAAGCATCGTGCTGCATAACAAATTTACCAAAGGATAAGGTTGTTTTTACTCCACAGATTTTATAATCGTCAATTGCTCTAATCATACGAGCTATCGCTTCTTTTCTATTTTTACCATAAGATGTAAGTTTCGAAATCATTGGATCATAATAAATTGGAATATCCATTCCTTCTTCAAATCCATCATCAACTCTTATTCCTATACCTTCTGGCTTTTTATATATTTTGAGTTTTCCTATATCTGGTAAAAAATTATTTGTTGGGTCTTCGGCATAAACTCTTAACTCAATGGCATGACCGTTTATTTGTAAATCCTCTTGTTTAAAATTTATTGCTTGCCCCTCGGCTATTTTAATTTGTTCTTTTACAAGATCGGTTCCTGTTATAAACTCGGTTACAGGATGTTCAACTTGCAAACGAGTATTCATTTCTAAAAAATAATAGTTCAATTTTTCGTCCATTAAAAACTCAACAGTTCCTGCTCCTTTATAGTTACACGCTTTAGCTACTTCAACTGCACTTTCGCCCATTTTTTTGCGAAGTTCGGGTGTTAATATTGCTGAAGGTGCTTCTTCTACAACTTTTTGATGTCGTCGTTGAATCGAGCATTCTCTTTCAAAAAGATATAAGGTATTTCCGTGAGTATCTGCAAGTATCTGAATTTCAATATGACGTGGAGAATTTACATAGCGTTCAATAAATACAGAGCCATCGCCAAATGCTGATTTTGCTTCGTTTACGGCTAATTTTATTTGTTCGTCAAAGTTTTTTTCTTCTTCAACAACCCTCATTCCTTTGCCACCACCACCAGCAGCTGCTTTTATCAAAATTGGATAGCCTATTTCTTTTGCAATCACCTTAGCCTCACTTATATCACTTACAGGTTCATCGGTTCCTGGAACCATTGGAATATCATAGTCTTTTACAGCGGCTTTGGCTTCTAATTTATTTCCCATAACATGTATTGCCTCAGGATCGGGACCTATAAAAATAATTCCGGCATCGGTTACTTCCTTAGCAAAATCAGCATTTTCGGATAAAAACCCATAACCTGGATGAATTGCATCAACGTTTAAGTTTTTGCATACATCAATAATTTTATTTCCTAACAAATATGATTTATTAGAGGGGGCTTCTCCTATGCAAACTGCTTCGTCGGCATATTTTACATGTGGCATTCCTCTGTCTGCCTCTGAAAAAACGGCTACGGTTTTTATGCCCATATCTTTTGCCGAACGCATTACTCTTATTGCTATTTCTCCTCTATTTGCTATTAATATCTTTTTTATTTTTCTCATAAGCTTGTTTAAATTATTTCTTAAAATTAAACGTTTTTTACAAATATAAAAATTTGCTTTCTAATTTTACTAATATCTTATGAAAAAATATGTATATTTAAATAGCTTTTTTTAGCTAATAATTATAATAGCTATACATGCTTGATTTTCTAAAATCATTTTTATAGTATGCCAAGCTTTATTTATATTTTTTGCATATTTTCAACAGTGGCACATATAAATAGGCGTATTTAAACTGCAACGGATCAACGCTTATAAAGCACGCAACTTTACTAGTTGTGAAATTCCTATATTTATAATTTGTTGCTGTTAGCATTGTTTTGTTAAAATCTAAGAGAGTTTGTTTTTGTGTTGGAAAGATAAGTATTATTTTTTATCATCTTAGCTTTTGGCAACAATTAAAAATGCTATCGCATTTTAGTAGTTGGAAAACTACTGTTAAAAAAAAGACGAAGACACAGTCTTCGCCAAGCTTCTTTTGTTTTTTTTGTATACTATCGACAGCGGAGTTATAACTGCTTATTCTTGAAAACAAATATTATATAAAAAAACTCCAATATAAAGGCAATAAATGTTATAAACATAGATATAAAAATTATTTCCACTAAGTCATCCAAAAAAAAAGTATAGACTCCAGGTAAAATTAAGCAAAAGATAATAGGTATGAATTTAACTCTCTTATAAATTGCAATTTTTCGATTCATAATTAGCTTTGTACTGCCTAATATTATTGAAAACGGTAGATAGATGAAAGGAATAATTAATAAAGCTAGACCTTCTCCATTATCAACCATTCCCCACATATTGACATAGTTTGTTAAAAAGTATAAAATAGTAAAATTTAAAAATATTATTAAAAAACTTATTATTTTATTCAATATTTTCTTATTGTACATCATTTTATTTTATATTTTTCAGGTATCTCTTTTAATTTATGAATATCGCCTTTTGATTTAGCCACATTTATTGAATCTATATTAGCACTTCCAGTTCCATGGACATTTTCTGCTGAAAAGGTTTCGAGTGAAATGAGAGGTATCTTTAAGAAATTAGAAGTGTTTAAATTAAAAAGCTCAAAATAAATTTCTTTTGGAGGAATAATAAGCTCTTGTCTTTCATGAGTTTCAGGTTTAGCCTCATATGAGGCATCTTCTGTACTCAAAAAACCTCCAATCCAGTCATATTGTGTCCGTATTTGAATCATATCATTAATTCCAATATTGTTATTAGGATTTTCAATATCATCAGAATTATTTTCAGCAGGAGTATTGTATGTAATAATATTTACTTTGTAACCCCTGTCACCAAGTATGCTTGCTGCTTGTATAACGACATTACCTCCATGACTAACTCCTATTAAGATACTGTGATTAAATCCAAATTTATTTTTATATTTTTTTATAAAATTTCTT
>JAOZLS010000108.1:0-1442 GCA_029934705.1 Bacteroidales bacterium
AATAATTTCTTGCTCCAAAAATTTTGCTACCAACACGTATCATTGTTGAGCCACTTTCTATGGCTAGAGCATAGTCTCCGGACATTCCCATTGATATTTCTTTGAAATTATTATCTGTTGCAAAATATTCATTCTTAATTTTTGTAAAACTGCTTTTTAAAGAGCCAAACTCATCTTTTATTTGTTCAATATCACTTGTGTTAGTAGCCATTCCCATAAGTCCTGCAATATTTATGTTTTTCATGTTTTTGTAATCGTCCGAAGTTAAAATATCCGTAACTTCGTTGTATGAAAGACCAAATTTTGTATCCTCATCAGCAATATGGAACTGCAATAAGCAAGAGATTATCCTGTTATTTTTTTCGGCTTCATTATTAATTTTTCTTAATAATTTAAGGCTGTCAACAGCATGAATTAGGCTAACAAAACTGGCTATAAATTTTATTTTATTGGTTTGTAAATGCCCAATAAAATGCCATTGTATATCTTTTGGAAGCTCGTCGTACTTTTTTGCTAAGTCCTGAACTTTGTTTTCGCCAAAAATGCGTTGTCCTGCGTTGTATGCCTCTAATATTTCTACGTTAGGCTTTGTTTTTGAAACCGCTACAAGCTTTACGTCTTTAGGAATTTCATTAATTATTTGTTCTATACTTTTTACTATGCTCATGAGAAAATTTGTGTTTTAAATTTATGCAAATTTAGTTTTTTTTAGAGTGATAATAAAAAATATTGCATTTTATTGAGAAGGATTTGAAAAAAAATGTAATTTCACAAAAATTAGTAGTTGTTTAATTAATAATTGAAAATATGGTAGAGGCAATATGGTGATCTGTCTTTGCTATTAGCTGAAAGTAAAACGATTTTCAGAAGTTAAAAGTTTATAACATTATAAGTTAT
Organism: Bacteroidales bacterium; assembly: GCA_029934705.1. Classification (GTDB taxonomy): domain Bacteria; phylum Bacteroidota; class Bacteroidia; order Bacteroidales; family JAADGE01; genus DZBS01. Next base: position 898 of record JAOZLS010000108.1, read on the forward strand.
AATATTATGTACCAGAAGAAAAAAATAGTAGATGCAAAAAGTAATAATAAGTATAACTGTAGATTGGGAATGTGAAAATTTTAGAAATTTATCTGATTTATTAGAATTACGTAGAAAAATAGGTGAAAATATACCTCTTACTCATTTTATTTGTCCAGCATATTTTACAAAAGGGATTAAAAATGCAGCTTCAAAAATTAAATCGGCAGTTTTTGATATTGATGAAATCGGTGTTCATGTTCATTCTTTTAAATCGCTAATAAAGGAGGCTGGGGTAGAATTTAGGACTGAACCAGACTTTTTTCATAAATTCACACCCGAAGTTGAAAGTGTATTAAATTTATTACCAAAAAAAATGAGACCTAAAAATACTGGGCGAGGAGTACCTCTGTCGGCTTATAATTTTGAAGAGATTGTTAAAATATTAGAAGTTTCACGTAAAATAATTTATGATAATTTTAAAGTTGCTGATATACATAGTTTTAGAGCAGGAGGTTGGATGGCAAACGATGATGTTTTTGAGGCATTAATAAAAACTGGCTTTA
>JAOZLS010000108.1:1542-11108 GCA_029934705.1 Bacteroidales bacterium
GGAGGTTGGATGGCAAACGATGATGTTTTTGAGGCATTAATAAAAACTGGCTTTAGTTATGATTCTACTGCTGCTCCGCCAGAAGTTTTATCGCAAGGTTTTTCATCTACTAATTTGGGGAGTAAAATTGATGATTATGGCGAAAACCACAATGAATTTACTGATTACATAATAAAAATGTGGGGAACAGAAACTCAGACCGAAAGCTTTTTAAAAAATAGTTTATTTAAAAAAAACTGTCCCGATTCTTATATTACAAAGTTTACTCAACCTTTTAAGATTAAGTCGTTAATTGAAATGCCAAACAATGCGTCTATGTCGGATTATGCCTCAGTTACAACAATGCGTACAGTTCTTGAAAAGGGGATTGCCGAAATTAAGGCAGGACGAAATAAGCCATATTTTTTAAATACCGGATTTCATCAAGAGGGCGATATTTCAAACAAAATACCAATTTATGATTTTATAAATTCTATTACCAAGGAAGAAATGGAATTTGTTGAATTTAAAACTGTTAATGAAGCAAGTAGAATGATTGTTTGATTGTATAATATCTTAACCTAAATGTTTTTCAAGAATTCATCAAAAAGCATTATTTTATTGTATTTTTTTTTCTTTATTCCTGAAATCAGTTTTTTATCTCTCGTTAATAAAACCAAATTTAGTTGCATAGAGAGAGCTACGTAGCTTACGTCTTTGATATCGACATCTTTTACCAAATCTAGGGCTTTTGTAATCACATATTCATCTATTACATAATTTGGTAAATGGTTATTTCTGAAAATACAGAATAACTGAATTTTATTAATTCAGATTTTTACATTTTTGTTTTTTCAAAAATAGTTTCTTTGTATTTATCAATTTCTACAAGTGCAAAATCAGGAAGAATAAAGTTGTAATAATTTAAAAGAGGTTTATAAATTGCTTTCCCACTTATTAAAATACTCATCAAAATGTTAGCATCTATTATAATTCATTATTTATATAATAAATTTATATATTTATTATTTTCTTGTTCCCAAGCTAATTCTCTAGCATTATTCCACTTTTCATCATTCTCAAGGTCGATTTCTTTAATGCCTTTGAGCATTTCTTGTGCTGAAATTCTTAGATATAATTTATTTACAAAATCTTTTATTTGTTGTTCTATTATTGAATATCCAAAAGTTTGAATTAATTTATCATCTAATTGTATTTTAATCTCTTGCATAGTATTATTTTTTATTATATAACAAAGATACGTAAAATTTGTCAACTTTTATATCAATTGCGATGCAAACATCCGATAAATAAATTAGAATATATTTGTTTTTTTAAGGCAAAAAAATCTTTGCATAGCCAGTATTATTGAAAGAATTTTTAAAACAGAAAAAGGGAAACAGAAATGATTTATGTCGGGTATTTTGCTTTATAATTGTATTTTACCTAAAAAACTTCTGTATGTTCAATAATAACGTTAATATTTTTGTTCTTCATTAGTTTTTCAGCAGTTTTTTCGGCACAATAAACACTTCTGTGTCGTCCTCCTGTGCAGCCAAAATCTATTGTTAGATTTGTAAATTTTCTGTCAATATATTTGTCTATTGCAGTACTAATAATTTTATCTGTATTTGTCAGGAAATCAAACACTTCACCTATATTTTCTAAAAAATCTATTACAGGTTTATCTTTTCCGCATAAAGGTTTATATTCGTCAATTCTTCCTGGATTGTCTAAAAATCGGCAATCAAAAACAAAGCCACCGCCATTTCCTGTTTTATTATAGGGATAGCCACGCAAAAATGAAAAACTTTTTATTGTAACATCTAATTTATCATCATTTGGCGATATTTTTAAAAGTTTTTCCGATTTTGTTATTTCGTTAAGTACTCTGGTTAATTCAGGTGTTTCAATGTCTAATACATTATTTTTAAGCAAATATTTAAGGTTGTTTAATGCAATAGGAATACTTTGAACAAAGTGTTTTTTGCCTTCAAATAAACCTCTGTAACCATAAGCTCCCATGGCTTGCATAATTCTAAGTAAGCTATATCCATAGTAGTATTTGTCAAATAGTTCAGAGTCAATGTTTACATATTCATTCAAATTTTCTTTGTAAAAATTTTTCAGCTCAGTTCTTATTTTTTCAGGTATTTTTGCTTTAGCATCGTAAAGTAGCGATGCTAAATCGTAATGTAAAGCTCCTTTTCTTCCTCCTTGATAATCAATAAAGTATATTTCATTATTTTTTACCATAATGTTTCTTGATTGAAAATCTCTAAAAAGGAAGAACTCTGTATTAGCTGTTAATAGAAAATCTATTAGTGTATTAAAGTCATTTTCAAGGAGTTGCTCGTCAAATTGTATTTCGGTTATTTTTACAAACATGTATTTAAAATAGTTTAAATCCCATTGCATTGATTGCTTGTCGAATTCTTTTCGAGGGTAAGCAATTGAGAAATCTATTTGTCGCCCTGCTTGTGTTTGTAAGTAAATAAGTTGTAATATTACTTTTTTGTAAAGGCTTTTATGGTAGTCGTTAAAGTCATTATTATTATTTTGTATATTTAATATACTAAATAGTGTTGTTTCTCCTAAGTCTTCTTGCAAATAAATAAAATCGTTTGGTGAGTATGCAAATATTTGTGGTACTCTAATTTCGTTGTTTTTAAGTGTTTTAGAGAATTTTATAAATGCGTTATTTTCTTTTAAATCAGAGTTATAAGCTCCAATAACAGAAAAATTTTTGCTAGTTATTCTAATATATTCTCTTGATGAACCTGATTTAGGCAGCTTAACAAAACTTGAAATTTCTTGTTTGAAGGTTTTTGTAAATAATTGCTTTAATTTATCCTCTATAATTTTGTTCATAATTCACAATTTATTTTATGGTTTAGATTAATTTATGTAAAGATTGATAGGTTAAATTATGTGTTTAGTTTACATAATGTATATTTCTAATTTTTAGTTATATAATTAAAAGCATTTCTATGAATATTTTACATTATATAAAGTTTTAATTTAATTAAGTAATATAAATATTAATCGTAAATTTAATCTTTTACTATTCATTTTTCTAAATTATTTTTTCTTCTTTATATTATTATCAATAATAATACCAACAATAAGTAAATATAGCAAAACCATAATACTCATTATAGCAGATGGTAAGGCTGACTCTTCTCCAAAAAGTGCTAAAGATGTAGCAATAGCAAAGCCAGAACTTTTAATTGTTAGCATTAAATTTTGTGAAATCAGTTCTTTTTTTTCAACTCTATTTTTAAATATGAAATTATAAACTAAGCCTGCAACAAATATAGAAAATAGTAGGACAAGTACAGTTCTAATTACAATATTTATTTCGTTAAATATAATATCGATATTTAGTGCAACGGCTGTATAAATAATTAATGCAAACCCCCAATCAATTATTTTACCTCTATATTTTTCTACTTTAGGATAAATTATTTTATGTCTTAGTAAACGCGATATAAGTAGCGGTATTACAATTACTTGTATTATAGTAAATATTATTTGTGTAGGACTAATATTTGAACCCGATGAAAAAAATTGTATAATTAATGGTGCTAAAATAATTGACGCTAAATATGTTCCTAAAATTCCTTTGAAAGAAAAATCTACATCTCCATTGAAACTATATGTAAACGGAATAATTGCAACTCCTGGTGGTGTTGCAGCAATAACAGCAAAGCCTAAAATTATATTTGTATCGTCAAAAAGCAAGTAAGCCATCGACATAACAATTGTTCCGTGTACAATATAATTTAAAAATATTGAAAGAAATGAGTTTTTTATTAAGGATTTATATTCTTTAAAAATTTTAAATGAAATTCCTGATACAGAAAAAGTCATTACTACGGCTAATAAATATATAGTGTAACCTTTAAAATACTGAGCAGCAGAGGGTAGAGTGAATGCCAAAACAAGTGCCATTATCAGTATAAAGTTTCTGTTTTGTATGATTTTTAAAATATTATTCATATTTGTAATTTTGTACAAATATCGTTTTTTTTTGTAAGAAGAATATAACTTTTTGCACAGTATTTTATAAAATATCTTTTGTTAGTTATTTTTTATTTTGTGCTTTGCTTCTAGGGTGAAAATCAGTTACCATTTGATGAAGGTATTCTCTATCAATATGAGTATATATTTCTGTTGTGAGAATAGATTCGTGTCCAAGCATTTCTTGAACAGCACGCAAGTCAGCACCGCCTTCAACTAAGTGTGTTGCAAAGGAATGTCTAAAGGTATGAGGACTAATTTTCCTATTAAATTCAGCTTCAATTGCAAGATTTTTAATAATTGTAAAAATCATTATTCGGGTAAGTTGCCTACCTCGCCGGTTTAAAAATAAAATATCGGAGAATTTTGGGTCAACTTTTAAAAAGTTTCTATAATTATTTATGTATAAATCAATTTCTGAAATTGCTTTTTCGCCAATCGGAATAAGCCTTTGCTTGTTACCTTTGCCCGTAATTTTCACATATTTATCTGTATAATTAATATTTGAAATTTTAAGATTTATAAGTTCGCTAACTCTTAATCCACAGCTGTATAGAACTTCAATTATAGTTTTATTCCTATGCCCTTCGGGTTTACTTAAATCTATTTTTGATTGTAGAAAGTCAATGTCTGTTACCGATAAAACTTCGGGTAATTTCTGTCCAACTTTTGGTGCTTCAATTAAATCAGTAGGGTCGTCGTTAACAATTTCTTCAATAATAAGAAAATGAAAAAAAGCTTTAATTCCTGAAATAATTCTTGCTTGCGAACGAGCACTTAAACCTAGGCTATTTAATTGTAATATAAAGTCTTGTAGCTCGTTGTAGTCAATTTCTATAGGAGATTTTGTAGTAAAGTTAGCAAGCTTATTAATATCATTTAAGTATGCATCAACAGAGTTTTGCGATAAAGATTTTTCAAGTTTTAAAAAATACTTAAAGTTTGTTATGTGTTCTTTCCAAATATTATTTAAAGTTTCGTTGTTTTCCATTTATAGTAAGAGTTTACACAAAAATAGTATTTATTTGTAAATTAAGAAACTATTTAAGAATAAGTAATTTCTCATACTTTTCAACTGTTTCGCCAGTAAATGATCGTATTTTTACCCGATAAACATAAACGCCACGTCCAATATCGTTTCCAAAATCATCAGTTCCGTTCCACGAGAAAGGTCCAGCTCTGTATCCGTCTGCTAAAATTGTTTCATTTATAGTTTTTACTAATTTTCCCGATACTGTAAATATTTGAATCATTACATCAATTTGAGTTCCAGCCATGTTGTGTTCAAAGTAGAAGTCGGTATGAGTTGTAAATGGATTTGGGTAATTTAGTAGTCGTTCAATAGTTAAATTGTCTTCTTCAATAACAATAAAATCAATTTCTTCTTCCGAAGAGTTATTATATACATCCCAAACTTTAAGTTTTAAATTATGCTCGCCAGCTGGTATGTCAAATAGGAAATGCTCTAGTTCTCCACTTTTATATGTGTCAGCATCTGCTCTATAATCTTCATTTAAAACAATAATATTTTTTACATCATTGTCTATTACTGCCGTAATATCGTGCCCAATTCCACCTGTTGAAGTGTTTATACCATTTTCGTCGCTCACTTTTGCAAAAATTGCAGGACTGTTATTTGTGATTCCGCCCGATACAAAATTTTCGTTATTCATGTATAATTTTATTTCGGGGCCTGTATTGTCTTCGGGGTAGGAGTCGGAAATATCTCCAACTAAAAAATCATAAGAATAACCAGCACCATCAACAATTCCATTTTCGGCATAATAGCTAACTTTACCAGTATCAACATTTAGCATAATATCACGAGGTACTATAAATTCAAAACTAAAATCGCCATTTTTAACAGTTGATTTTCCTCTGTAAATAATATTATTTCGGGCTAAAAATGTAAAAACTCCAGCACCATCGTTATTTAAGGTGTTAATTTCTCTTTCTTTATCGTAAACTGTAGGATAAACAAAACCGTTAAAGTTTGTTAGTTTATTTCCATAAGCATCTTGCATTTCGCCAGTAAAAGTGGCTTTACTAAGAGCTTTTAAAGTGTCAACTATAGTAACAGGGCTTTGGTTAATAGTTTTTGTAATAGCTCTAGTTTCACCTGGAAATGCAATTTCAAGAGCAGGGTCGCCTATCATAAAAAATATTAATTTTTCTGTTCCAGTAAATTCGTTTTTTGTTAGTCGGCTAATGTCGCCCATTCGTGCTTTTTTTCCGTTTACCTTATTAAAAATATTTCTGTAAAAACTTTTAGTAAAGCTAGCATTGTAACCAATCCAAGCAAGTCTTGCCGTTGTAAACATTGCAATTCCTCCGCCATTGGGGTTTAAAAAAACTCTTTCGCCAGCAGTTAAAAATTTATAATCGTCAAATCTTGTAAATTCGCATGTTGCGGTAACAAAAAATGGTAGTTTATCAAAATTATTCCATGAATCTATTTCACTTATTGTAAGAATACGTTCGTGGGCAAGTCCATATTCGCCACCATGACCAGTGTAATTAATAAGTACAGCACCTTTTTTTACTCTGTTAGAAAAAGCTGCATTTACGTCTGGGTATCTTTCTCCACCGGAAACCGTTTGCTGAGGGTAGGCATCTAAATATATTTTTTCGATATTAAAAGCTGGATGAAATTTCTTTATATAACGAGTAAGAGTGTCAGCATCAGCCATGTGAACTACTCCGTTTTCATCATCGGCTATAAAACAAAATTTATTTCGCCAGTCGCCAAAAGTTTCTGGTGATGTATATGATTTAATTTTTGCAATTATTCCATTTGCTTGCTCAATAGTTGAAACATTTATTCTACCTACTCCAATATCCATAAGTCCTATGAACTGGCTATTTACTTCTCCCTCATTAACATCCATCAAACCAAAATAATCATCGGTAACATAAGAAGCTGTTTGACTTTCGGAGGCTAGTGATTGAAAAGTAGGAATGTAATTTGAATTAATAGAAGAGTCGGTTTTGTTATCGTAAGATCCATCGCCTAATAGTAATAAATACCTTAATGTATCGGTAGTTGTAGCTTTTGAGTATATCATTCTTGCAAAATTTCTTATAGCAGAAATGTCTCTTGCTCCCGACGAAAACTCGTTATAAACTTGGTCGGTAGTTGCAAGGTAAACATTCATATTGTCTTTTTCTTCATGAAGCTTTTTTAATTCAAGAGCTTGAGTTAAAAAGTTTGGATGTGTTACAATTAGTAGCTCTGTATTTCCAGGTGCAGCATGCAAGTTTTGGTTAGCAACCTCTTCAACGTAAGTTGCATTTATATTTAAGAATGAGGATGATTTAAAAATAATATATCGTTTTAATTCACTGCTTTCAGCTTTAAAGCTAGCTAAGCTACCAGATAGGCTGTAGGAAATATTCATAGGATTAGTAGGAATTGTTATATCCCAAATTTTATCACCAGAACTAACACCTGAAACTTTATATTGTGTAATATTTCCTGCTCCAAGAGTTTCATAATTGCTAAAAGTCATTTGATTACCACTAAAAATCAAGTTTCTTTTTACATTAAGTTGAATATAATCTAACCAAGCTTTCCAGGAAGGGGAAAGTCTATTATATGTAAGCGAAAAAATAATATTAGAAGATGTTCCTGCATTAAAATTAAAATTTGTTCCTTTTGAAACTGCTTGAACATGATCTGTAATACGACTAATTGAAATATTTTCGGAATAATTTGCAACAGAAATATCAAAACTACTAGAAGAACCTGCTGCTGCTGCAACACGTATATCAGCTTTTGCAGTTGAGTTATTAGCTATATTATTCACAGCAAAAGTAAAATTTTGTGCTAAATTAACATCAAAAGTTTCACCATACCAACGCCTACCAGAGCGAGCTAAATTATGAATGTCAACTTCATGAATATATCTGTCGTTAAATGTTGTGGCTGTATGAGTTACAGGGCTAGATGGTTGGCTGTATGTTTTTATATTGTTATTATAAGATGAATTATAATCAGAACTTAAAAAATAGTACGAATAATTAGAGTATAAGTTGTTTACATAATTAAATTGATTGTTATTTTCGTCATAATCCCATCTATCAGGACCTTTTGCATAAAAAATAATACTATTTGATTGAATTAATATATCATTTTCAATTAAATCATCAGCAACTACATCGGAAGTATTAAAAGAAAGCATTCCTTCGGAGTTGCCAAAAATTCTTACATTTTCTGGGTTTTCTATTCCCATGCTTATTAGCTGGTCAAAAGTTAAAGAGTAAACTCCTGTATTTTCAACTCTAATTTTAATCCACTTAGCTTGTCGTAACACCGAGTTTGAAGAATATTTTTGTTTATCAAAGTTATAATTTGATTTAGTTGAAGAATTTAATGTATAATTAAAACTAACAAGCTTTTCTATTTCGCCAGTGTTTTTATTTTTTCTGAAAGGAAAAACTTTAACTTGTACAGTAGGTACACCTCTCGCTATAAGAGTATTTGCTTCATATTTAATTTCAGTGTTGAAATAGTTTTCCTTAGAAATTGTTTTTTTTTCATCCTTTGTTAATGCAATAAAAACAGTATTTTCAAGTTTAATAGAAAAAATTTTATCAACATTTGATTTGCCGTATGGAATAGTTTTTGAATAGTATGGTAATCCATTCTGCTGATATTCAGCATTATTAAAATGCATAACATCTTTAGCTACTAGGCTGTCTGAAATATTAATGGTTGGAGTCCATATTAAATTTGCAGTAAATTTTTGAGCAAAGGCGTCTAAACTAAACAAATTAATAAAAAGAATAATTACACCTATATATATAATAGGTCTTGGTCTAAAAGCGTGGAATTTACACATAGAAAAAATTTAGCATTAATTTTGTTAATTAATATTATATTGAAAAACATCAAAAACATAGAATTTATTGTCAAAATAAAACAAATTATATTATTTTTTAGTATAATTTGTTATTCAAACGCAAATGTTTTTTCTCAAGATTATAATTTTTCCGATCCATATACCGAAAAACTTTTATTAAATCCCTCATACTCATCGTCAAATAACTGCCAAATAGTTAATATGAGTTATCAAAAACAATTTGTATATAATTTTTTAAGTGCATCGTACAGTTATTTTAATATCGAGCATAATAGTGGCTTAGCTTTTTTGGCAACAAAATTTATGCAAGGAAAAGGAGCATTTAATGACATTAATATTTCAGGTATATATTCATATAGACTAAAAATAAGTCATAAAAGCATATTAAATATTGCATTGCAAACTTCGTATTTGCAAGAAAATGTAAATTCAGAAAATTTTATTTACCCAAGTATGATTAATACATACACAGGATTAATAGAACCCAATTTATATGAAAATACAACTTTTATTTCAGAAAATTCAATTGATTTTTCAGGTGGAATAAGTTATTTATCAAAAGAATACAGACTGGGCGTATCTTTTTTTCATATTCAAAATATATTAGCTAAAAGTCAATATTTTAAGCATTCGCCAAGGATGAATTTTCATTTTGCAAAAGTTTTTTCTAAAAATAGTTTTGAAAATAGTAAAAACCTTATT
>JAOZLS010000427.1 GCA_029934705.1 Bacteroidales bacterium
ACTGTTTAGCTCTTTTTTTATTTCAGCCGATTTTAAATAATATGCTAAGGCTTTTTTAAATTCTTTTTTAAATTCATATTCTGCACCCAAGTTGTTAAAAAGTATCGACATTTCTTTTTTATCGCCTACCGCCTCGGCATAAAACAATGCTTTTTCAAAACTTTCTATTGCTTTATCTCGTCTTTTTTGTTTATAGTATATATTACCAATGTTTATTAATGAAGACGCAATTCCTGATGAATCTTTTATTTCTTCTCGTTTTTTTAGCGATAAAAAATAATAATTAAGGGCTTTATCATAGTTCGATGCTGCACTGTAGTACCAAACTCCAATGCTATTGTATTGTTCTGCAATTCCTCTATCGTATTTTATGTCTTCGTAAATTTCAAGAGCATATTCCCATGCTATAAGAGCCGAATCGTAGTTTGCTAAGTAATATTGTGCCTTGCCTGCAAGAGAGTATGCTTCTCCTCGTTTTTTCTCGTCAGGAAATTTGTTTAAATATTTTAATGCCTGCTCAATATATTCTGAGCTTTTTTGAGGATTATTTGCTGTGAATTTTGTTGCAATTTTTAAAAGAAATTCTATTCTATCTTTTTCTTCTAGTTGCAATATTAAATTATCTATACTATCTTTTTCTTGTGCCGAAACAGATAATGTAACTAAATGTAGAATTATAAAAAAAAGTAGTATTTTAATTTTCATATTAAAACAAAATTATAAAAATTATAATATAATTCAATATAAATATATTTTAATTAAAAAAATAAATGTAATTTGTAGAGACAGTCAGGTGGTTACTGAGCTTTGTCGAAGTACAGGCTGTCTCTTCGGATTAGCCAACGGCATCAGTTTACCAACGGTAATCGCATTAATAAATGGTTTGAAACAACCATGTCTCTTTCAGGTGTTTTCACCTGAAAGCCCACGCTTTTAAAAAACAAAAAGAGACGTTCTTTTAAAAACGTCTCTTTTAAAAATGTAATATCTTTAATTTTAAAGCTCTTCAGCTTCTTCAATAAATGTTATACCATATTCTTTTAATTCTTCTAGTACAGGCTCATATATGTTTTTATTTATAGGAATTAAAACTCCTGTGTCAGTTATTTTTCCTGTTAAAATCATTTTTACTGCTATTGCTACTGGTACTCCAACTGTTATCGACATTGCTGTGTGAACTTGATCTTTGCCCTCAACAACAAGCGATGATGTTATTCTTTGTTTTTTATTGTTAAGTTCAAAATCAAATTTATGTTGCATTGCAATCATATCTTTGTCATTTTCGCCTAAAATCCATTTTTGCTCAAGTATGTGTTGCAATATTTGGGCAGGAGTTGCATTTTTTAATCCTATTTTAATGTCTTTGAAGATGTTTAACCAACGTAATTTGTACATTATGCTTGAGTCTTCTTCTAGCTTAAAATGAGCTCTTATTTTTTCCTCAATGCTGGTACCTGGTTCGTATCGTAAAAAGGTATTCATGAATTCATGATAAGTCATGTTTTCAGAATTTTCTAAGGTATAAGTATCATCTGTTGCTCCTAATTGAACAAAAATATCCCAAGTCTTTGAAAATCCTGGTCGTCTCATTGTTCCTCGTATCATTGTAGGAATATTTTGTAATGAATATACTTCTCTATACGCTAATGAATCTCTGTTCGGATAAACTTCAAATTCACCATAATCCAATACTTCGGTTCTTGTTATTCTTTTAAATAACTGATGATAAGGTATATATTTATATTTACCTTCTACAATAATTTTTGCAGCACTCCCTTGTCCTGCCACAACAACGTTTCTAGGATTCCATGTAAATTTATAATTCCAAGGATTATTATCATAATCGGGGGCAACTAATCCTCCTGTATATGATCGGAATGCTGTTAACTTGCCACCTTTATCTTTTATACGGTCAATAATTTGCATTGCCGACATGTGATCGATACCTGGGTCAACTCCAATTTCATTTAAAATTATAATACCTTTGGCTTTTGCTTCTTCACTCATAGCCTTAATTTCTTTTGAAACATAAGACGCTGTAACCATGCTTTTTGAAAACTTTAAACATTCTTCTGCAACCATATAATGCATACTTGCAGGTAGCATCGAAACTACAATGTCGGCTTTTTTAATTTCTTCTTGCCTTTGTACTTCATTAGTTACATCGAATTTAAAACCAGTACCATTTGCATGATTTTCTACTTTCAATTTTGCGGTTTCTTCGGACATGTCGCCTACACGAACTCTCCAATTTTCTTCTACCGAATGGTCTAATAAATATTTTATTAGCGATGAAGAAGATAAACCTGCACCTATTACTAAAATGTTTTTCATATTATATTTTTTAAATATATTAAATTGCTGTTTTTTTAACACCGCTAATGTATAATTAGAGTTTTAATAAAAAAAATATGATAAGTGTTTTTAAAACATATTATAATTAGAGTTTGTCCATAAAGTCGTCATTTATGTCATTTCGATAATTTTTTTTCAAAATTGAGAAATCTTCTTCGCTATTAGCTAGGGCATTAGATTTCTCCCTACCGGTCGAAATGACAATAATCAGAATATTTAGAGACTTTATAGACAGACACTAATTAATTTTATTTGGGAATGCTTGCAAATTATTTTCCTCAATATTGTGTCTGCAATTAATTTGTAAATTTTGTAATAATTTATCAGAAATAAATTTATATTTGTTGTACTAGGAGTTTGCTTTTTTCTACTTTGCGAAGATAGATAATTCTATAAATCAAATGTTTAGTAATTGATTTGGCTTTAGTTTAAAATGTCGTTGGTCGATATAAATTGACTAAGTGAGGTGTTTTCGCCTCGCTTCTTCTCAAAATTTCAGTTGAAAACACCTGAAATAGGCAAAATAATATCGCCATTTTAAACTAAAGACATTGATTTGTCTCAGTTTTAAAAAGTATTTAAAAATTAGATATTAGTTTTTAGATTTTTTTTTCTAATTACTATAATCTAAATACTTTAAATATTAAGATAAACGATTTAACTGACTAATTATCAGTTAACTTTTACTTAGTAAAGTCAAATTAAACAGAATAATTAAACTTTTGTATTATATAGAATGACATTTTAATTTAGAAATTCCAATTAAAAAATATAAAATGAAGAATAATTTTAATAAATTTATAGAAAGAAAAGGAACTGGTAGCGTAAAATATGACAGAACTGGTTTCGTTTTTGGTAAAGATGATGTTTTACCAATGTGGGTTGCTGATATGGATTTCCCCGCTGCAAATTTTATTATTGAAGATATTAAAAAACGCCTTGAACACCCAATTCTTGGATATACAATGCGATCTAAATCTTTTGGTACTTCTTTTATAAATTGGGCAAAAAGAAGATACAATTGGACAATAAAAAATATTTGGCTAGATTTTAGTCCTGGCGTTGTTACTGGTTTGGCGGTTTCTATTCTTGCATT
>JAOZLS010000428.1 GCA_029934705.1 Bacteroidales bacterium
TAGCAGCTATATCTCTATTATCAGGAATATAAGTAATATTCTTTTGTCTGTAACTTCCTGCAATATTGACAATTCTCTCAGCCTCTTGAAGTCTTCCTTTAGCAATTTGCATATCAACATCACTTAAAATAACAAAATATTTACCTTGTATAGCTCTTGAGTATTCAATATCCATAGAGTTTCTGCACATTATTTGAGCAAAGTCACGACAAATACTTGCTGCTCTATCTAATGCCGCCAAAGCACCGTCAAAATCTTTTCGGCTGTTAAAATCACCAGCTTCAAGTATAAAATCTTTATACATACCCTCGGCAAAATCGAGTAATGCTGTTTTTGTTAATGGATCGGTTTGTAAATTTTTAATTTTAAATATTTTATTTAATGCTTTGTCAACATAACCTCTATTATACTGTATTTTTGCTATTTGCAAGTGAGAAGGAACATAATTTTGATTTATTTCAATTGATTTATGAAAAAATCTATCAGCTTCTGATGGGTTATTTCTTACCATCATTTCCATTCCTCTATCAAAATAAACTTTATCTAAATTCTTAATTAGGTCGTTACAATTTCTATTTAGAAGTTTACTTTTGCTATCAATTTTTCTTATTTTTGAAACTAAAGCTTTGGGATCGTGTTTTTTTAAAGGTAATTTTTTGTAAAAAGCTTTTTTCTGAATATTTAAAGCATAGTTTAAAGTGTTAGCAGATAAATCTCTGTATTCAAACAACTTGTTTAAATCATCAATATGAGATAAATATTCTTTAGACGGGTTAATATTGTTTATTCTATTCAACTGACTTCGAGCAGCAGTGTTTTCTTTATAATATTCATCAATATAAGAAGTGTAAGTATCAAAACCTTTTTTACCATTTTGAGTAAAATCAAAAACATTATTATTGAGGGTAAGCTTGTAATTTCTGCCATTAATAGTGTCAGTAACCGTCATGTCAGCAATAAGCACTTCGCTCCCCTCGCCCATTGCTACTTTATTAAAATTATATGTATTTAATAAAGCATTTCCTTTAAACCATTTTAATTTAAAAGAAACAGTATTAGGAATAAAATAATCGGCAACCGAGAAATTTCTATAAGAAACTTTTCCAGGAAAATTATATTTAGATAACTCAGCTAAAAAATTAAGCTTGTCTCCCCTTTTAAGAATTTTAAGGGTTTGGTTATAGTTATAGGTAATGTTAATAGTATTGACATTAACATTATTGCCTTTTGCCATTTTTTGTATCATTTGATTCAAAATGGTCGTTTGTCCTTGCGTATAACGCATAACAACACTTTTTGTTTCAGTTTTATTAAATATAACCTGACTTTGTGAAAAGCCGAAGTTAACAATGAATAATGTAGTAATTAGTAGGATTGTTTTTTTCATAATTTAGATATTTTGTTTTATAATAATTATTAAATTATTAAACTTAAAGATGCAAATGTAAGTTATTTTTCACAGTAAATACAGTTTTAAAATAGTCATAGATAATTAAAATAAAGTTATTGACAAAAATCATTCAAAAAATATTAATATTAATGATTTTTTTTTGCAAATTTGTACAAAAAAATAATAACACAATCATTTAATAAATATTTAAAAGATATGAAAAAACATAATTTTTATGCAGGACCATCAATTCTGCCACAAGTTGCAATTGACGAGACTATAAATGCTCTTAAAGATTTTGCTGGAACAGGAATTTCATTAGCGTCCATATCACACAGAACACCTCAGTTTGACGATGTTATGAATGAAGCAGTTTCTCTTTTTAAAGAATTACTTAACATACCAGAAGGTTATAGCGTTATATTCTTAGGTGGTGGAGCAAGCTCACAGTTTGCGATGATACCTTTTAATTTTATGAGAAAGAAAGCCGTGTATGTTAATACTGGAACGTGGGCTACAAAAGCACTTAAAGAAGCAAAAATGTTTGGAGATGTTGTTGAAGTTAAGTCGAAAGATTTTTTCTCGTTACCAAAAAATATTGAAGTTGATAAAGATGTAGATTACATTCATATTACTACAAATAATACTATTTATGGAACCGAATATAAAGAAGATTTAGATTATGGTGTGCCAGTAATTGCAGATATGTCTTCGGATATATTTAGTCGTCCTATTGATATTTCAAAATATACATTAATATATGGTGGAGCTCAAAAAAACCTTGCACCATCAGGAGTTACTTTTGTTATTGTAAAAGATGATGCCTTAGGTAAAGTTGATCATAAAATACCAACAATGTTCAATTATGCAACGCATACATCTAAAAATTCAATGTTTAACACTCCTCCTGTAATTCCTGTATTTACTGCACTTCAAACTTTAAAATGGATTAAGGCAAATGGTGGAGTTGAAGGAATGCTAAAAAGAAACAACGAAAAAGCAGATAAAATATATGCCGAAATAGAAAGAAACCCTATATTTAAAGGCACTGTAGCGGTAGAAGATCGCTCAATAATGAATGTTTGTTTTATTATGGAAGATAAATACAAAGATTTAGAAGTTGAATTCCAGAAGTTCTCGGCAGAAAAAGGAATGATTGGAATTAAAGGACATCGCTCAGTCGGCGGATTTAGAGCTTCAATTTATAATGCTTTAGATATTGAAAGTGTTGATGCATTAGTTAAAACAATGCAAGATTTTGAGAAAGAGCATATTAAATAAATAAAATTTATAAAACTCCCCTAATAATTTAGTATATAAATTGTTAGGGGTTTTATCAATATTTTAATTTAAAAATATTTTAATTATGAAAATATCTGTAGTAACACAAAAACCATTTGCAGCAGAGGCTGTAAATAAAATTAGAAATGTTATAGAGCATTCAGACTATGAATTTGAATTAATTGAAAAATACGAGAATCAGTCTGATTTAATTGAAGCAGCAAAAAATACCGATGCACTAATTATAAGAAGTGATAAAGTTACAAAAGAAGTATTAGAAGCAGGCGATAGATTAAAAGTTGTGGTAAGAGCTGGTGCTGGTTACGATAATGTTGATTTAGCAGAGGCCACTAAAAATGGCGTTGTAGTAATGAATACTCCAGGACAAAACTCAAATGCAGTTGCTGAGATTGCAATTGGTTCAATGGTATTTATGGCACGGAATAAATTCAATGGTACATCAGGAACTGAGCTAAAAGGCAAAAAAATTGGAATACATGCTTTTGGAAATGTTGGTCAAAACGTTTCAAGAATAGCTAAAGGTTTTGGTATGGAAGTATTTGCATTTGACCCATTTGTACCAATGCAAGAAATTGAAAGAAATGATATTAAAGCATTAGAATCAGCAAAAGAGCTGTATTCAACTTGCGAATATATTTCATTACATATTCCTGCAAATGATGAAACTAAAAAATCAATTGGCTTAAAATTATTATCCAAAATGCCTAAAAATGCAGTACTCGTAAACACGGCACGTAAAGAAGTAATAAATGAAGT
>JAOZLS010000429.1 GCA_029934705.1 Bacteroidales bacterium
TATGCCCAGTCAAAAAGTGGAGCAATAGATTATAACGACATGCTAATAAAAGAAGAATTAGCAGTTATTGAAAGAATAAATACTTTGGAAGCAGAATTTGCAACCTACGACCCAATACGAATAGAACCAGCACTCAAAGCTGCACTTCGTCAAACAAATTATTCAATTAATGTTTTAGAAAATGTAAAACCATTTCATGGAAATCGTAAATTCAGAAATGAGACATTAAATCTTTTGTATTTATTTAAAAAACAATTAGAAGAGGACTACCCCAAAATGCTTGCAATATATAAGCTTTCAGATGATGAATACACATCGGTACAAGAAAAAGAATACAATGAAATTATTCAAAAAATTGATGATGAATATCAGCCTCAATATAAGAAATTTACAGATAGCCAAAATGCTTTTGCAGCAAAATTTGGTTTCACTTTAAATTAGAATAAAAACAATTACAAAAAGAACTACTTATAACTGAATAAGTAGTTCTTTTTTAGGTTAAAAAAAATCAATTAAATATTATTTCAAGAAATCCTTTATTATTAAGTAATAATTATTAATTTTAACTTTTGTGATATATTTAAAAAGTTAAAAAGCATTAAATGTTAAAAACTCTTTACTTTTATAGCAAAAAAAATATTATTGTTGGATAAAAATAATGTATTTTTGCAGACAGTATTATCAAATAAATAAAATAATTATTAATACATATAACTATGTCAAAAGTAATTGCAATAGCAAACCAAAAAGGAGGAGTTGGTAAAACAACAACAGCTATTAATCTAGCAGCAAGTTTGTCTGTTTTAGAAAAAAAAGTATTACTTGTAGATGTTGATCCACAAGCCAATGCCACATCAGGGATTGGTTATGACCCTAAAGAAATTGAAAATAGCATATATGAGTGTTTAGTAGATGGGATTGAACCTGAAAAAGCAATAATTAAAACAGAAATAACTGGTTTAGACCTGATTTCGTCTCACATTGACTTGGTAGGAGCAGAAATTGAAATGCTTGAAGCAGAAAACCGAGAAATGGTATTAAAAGAAATTTTAGCCAAAGTTAGAGATGATTACGATTATGTATTAATTGACTGTTCGCCATCTTTAGGCTTACTTACTCTTAATGCCTTAACAGCAGCCGATTCTATAATAATTCCTGTACAATGCGAATATTTTGCACTTGAAGGTTTAGGAAAACTATTAAATACAATTCAATTAATACAAAAAAACCTAAATACAGAATTAGAAATAGAAGGTTTCCTATTAACAATGTACGATGCACGATTAAGATTATCAAACCATGTAGTTTCAGAAGTAAAACAGCACTTTGAGTCAATGGTTTTTGAAACTCTAATACTTAGAAACGTAAAATTAAGCGAATCGCCAAGTTATGGTTTACCAGCAATAATGTATGATGCAAAATCAAAAGGAGCAGTAAGTTACATGAATTTAGCAAAAGAGTTAATTGTAAGAAATACACCTACAGAAGAAAATTTAGAACAAAAACAAGAGTAAAACAGAAAAAAATTAAATAAAAAAAAACATCTCTACAAATAAATAAGTTATGGCAAAGAAAAGTCCGTTAGGAAGAGGTTTAGGAGCATTAATTGATAATTCAAAATACGAAAAAAAACCCGTAGAAGAAGCCATATCTACTAGTGCTGTTGCCGAAATTGAAATAAGTAAAATTGAAGTAAACCCATTTCAACCCCGTGTTGAATTTGATCAAGAAGCATTACAAGAACTATCAAATTCTATTAAAGAATTAGGTATTATTCAGCCAATTACAGTACGAAAAATTAAAGGAGATAAATTCCAAATAATTTCAGGCGAAAGAAGATTTAGAGCATCAAAACTGGCAAAACTTACAACAATTATTGCATTTGTTAGAGAAGCTGATGATCAAGAAATGCTTGAGATGGCATTAGTCGAAAATATTCAGCGAGAAGACCTAAATGCAATTGAAATTGCTATATCATACCAAAGATTAGTTGACGAATGTAGCCTTACACAAGATAAATTGAGCGAGCGTGTAGGAAAAAAACGAACTACTGTAACAAATTATTTAAGACTATTAAAACTTCCAGCATTAATTCAACTCGGATTGCAAAGAAAGCTTATTGGAATGGGGCATGCAAGAGCCCTTATTAGTATAGAAGATGCAGAAGTACAGTCAAATGTTTATAACAAAGTTGTTTCCGAAGGATTATCTGTTAGAGAAACTGAAAAAATTATAAGAGAAATAAATCAGCCCAACTCAAAAGCAGCAAAAAAAGAGAAAGGACATAAATTACCTGAAGAATTTTCAAAATTCAAAACAGATATAGAAGGTTATTTCCCAGGAAAAGTCAGCTTAAAAAGAAACAATGCAGGACGTGGTAGTTTATCATTATCTTTTACATCCGACGAAGAATTTAATAAGATAAAAGAACTGTTATCAAAAATTCAATAATATTTTGAGTTCTAATAAACAAAGATTCTATATGCTTTTTCTAACAACTTTAAATGTGAACTTTGCCAAAGTTTATAAATTAAACTATAACATTTATTATTAACATTATAGCTATTTTAGATCTATAACTTTGGCAAAGTTTAATGACTATAGAATGAAATATCCATACAAATAATTTTAACTGTAAATATAATATATAGTCTTTTTAACAATTTACAAACACATGAGAATAAAGTTATACTTAACTGTAATAATAATTTTTGCCTTTTTTACATTAAAAGCTCAAAATGACTCAATTATAGTAAATAAACTAGAACTAGATACTGTTATTACAAATTTCTCTGAAAACACAAAAAAACCAGGACGAGCAGCACTTTTTTCTGCAATATTACCAGGAGCAGGACAAGCTTATAATGGAAGTTACTGGAAAGTTCCTGTTGTATATACAATTTTAGGAAGTGTTGTATATTTTGCAGAGAACAGTAATAGACAATATAAAAGATACCTAAAGGCATACATTGCAGTAACTGACACTCTACCATCTACTATAAGTGAATTTGGTGAGAATATAAACGAAGAAGAACTCCTTTCGTACAAAGAAACCTATAGAAGAAATAGAGATTTATACTATATCTTTACATTTATTGTTTACGGATTAAATATTGTTGAAGCAAATGTAGATGCACATTTTTCCGATTTTGATGTAAACGATGACCTTAGTCTAAAAATAAATCCTTCAATTATAAAATCTTATGATGGAAAAATTGTACCTGCCATAAACTTAGGTTTTAGGTTTTGACTTTAATTACAAGCTTGCGATATAATAATTTATAAGTTATTAACTAAGAAAAGTTACTTAAGGAATAACCAAATAGCAAATTCTTCGACTAATACTCCCAAAAATCACGTTTCTTATTAAGTTCTTCAGCTTGAAGTAATACTTCTTTTGATAATGACCCCAAAAAGGAAGGATGCTGCTCAATTGCATAAGATA
>JAOZLS010000109.1 GCA_029934705.1 Bacteroidales bacterium
CGTTTGATGGATTTGGATAAATTGAAAATTGTTTTTCAATTTCATTTACTGAAACTATTGTTGAAACATTAACAGTCCATATTTGTTCTTCGTTGTTTTGTGAAGTAACAGTATATTCAAAAGGCACAGAAAAATCTTGTGCAGTTCCTACCGGCGGGTTAATTGTTGCATTGTTAGAAATTGTTATTTCAGGGATTAAATTTGTTAAGTCTGTTCCGGTCTCAACCTCAATATCAACAGTATGATTTATAATGTCAATTTCTGCGTTTGTTGTTTGTTCGGGAACAGAAAAAGATAAAATATTGTTAAGCTGTGTAACGCCGTATCCTGTAAGATGTATTGTTGTTGATGTTCCACTGTCAGCTTCTATTAAAATATTACCTTCAAAAAAACCAACAGACTGCGGACTAAATTTTATTGTATAATATCCGCTTTGTCCACCAACAAGAATTGATATCCATATCATATTTTCAGCATCTGTAAAGCCTTGTTCGTAAGGGTAATATATTGTAACTACCTGAGGCCATTCTTCGTTTACAAAATGATACCAATACTCTGTAATAGAATCTGCACCAATTAATACTTCACCAAAATTAACTTCAAAAGGATTTGTAACAACATAAATCCCGCCCGGCTCTATTCCAATTCCTGAAACAGGTAATGTTTTTGTTAATTCGTTTGATGAGTGTGTTATTTGTATAGAATATTCAATTTGCTGGGTTGGCATAAATTTTACAAATAATTCTGTTTCCGGAATTTCGCCTTGACTTGGGTTAAGCGTAAGGGTGTAAGAAAAATTATAACCATCTTCCGAAATTCTAAAACCTTGTCCAACCGGAACTGAAACTTCAAGAGCTTCGGATAAATTTTGTGCCGAAAGTTTATAGGAAAAGATATAACCGTCACCGGAAGCAATTTGCTGAAATGGCAATGTATCTACGCTAAGTGTTATTTGAGCATTAGTGTAGCTTACGCTTGCAAGCATTGTTATTGTTAGTAATAAAGTCCGTATTCTGTTCATTCTCTTATACTTGTTAATGATTTGTTATTAAAAAGAGGCTGTCCAACCTGAAAAGTCAGACAGCCAACCCCTAACCTATTTAATTATGATTTTTTTTGTAATAATTCTATTTTCAGTATTGATTTTCAAGAAATAAATTCCACTTGGTTGATTTGAAATATTGATTATTGTTGATTGATTATCTATTTCCTTTGTTTCATTAAGAACAAGTCTTCCAGCTATGTTTGTTATGTTTATATTTGTAATTTGCAATTCGCAGTTAGTAATTGTAAATGTTCCATTTGAAGGATTTGGGTAAATTGAAATTTGATTTTCAATATTATTTATGTTGGACACAATATCAACAGTAATAGTCCATATTTGTTCATCACTGTTCTCGGCAGTAACTGTGTAATTAAAAGGAGCAGAAAAATCTTGTTCAATACCACTTTCGGGGTCTATTGTGGCAGCTTCTGAAATTGTAATAGTTGGGATTAATGCAGTTAAATCTGTTCCTTCTTCAACTTCAATTTCAACAGTATGATTTGTATTATTTATTGTAGCATTGCCGGTTTGCTCTGGAAATGTAAAAGTTAAAATATCATTCTCTGCACTTGCTTCGGAAGAAATAGATTTTGCAATAAAAAAGTTTTCTGCATCAGCAGGGCAAACTAAGGTTGTTCCGAGAAAATCAATAGAACCCCGAAACTGACCAGCAATGTATATGCAATCATCATTGCTAATTGCAAGTCCATTACCAAAATCACCAAAAGAATTGCCTGAACTTGTCGATGTTTCAACAAATTGAGTTGTTCCGCTATTATTATACTTCACAAGAAAAATGTCGGTAAAACTTGATGCATCGTGTTCATTTCCGAGTCCAAAATCTACTATGCCAATATATCCGCCTGTTGCATAAACATTTCCTTCCGAGTCAAAAGTAATTTTATTGCTTGTAATATCAGTTTCTGCCTTAACGTCTTTGCTATTTGGTGTATTTGGATATTTATTTGTGCCAATATTTTGAGTATGATTGTTTTTTGTAGCACTTTCAATGATTTTATGCCATTGGTATGTATTTGTGTTATCATAATAAACAACAAATCCCGACTGAGAATTTGCTGAAGCAGTTGTTCCGCTAAAATCTATTTCTGTATTAAAATTACCTGTTAGTGCAATATTTCCGGAAGCATCAATATCAATATTTTTCACAAATTCATCACCGGCTCCTGCTATGTGTCTAACAGATTCAAAAGTGCCGTCAAAATCATATTTTGCATAAAATCCATCATAGCCTGCATCAACATCTATGGTTTCTGTTCCTACAACCATCTGTGTGTCAAATCGCCCTGCTACAAATAATGAGTTTGCATCTGTGTTTATACTTAATATTGTTTCATAACCATATCCGCTAATTTGATTTACCCACTGAAAAACTCCGTCAGTATTAAATTTTGCAATAAAAGCATCAGTGCCGTTTGAGGCTGTAATATCAGTTCCTCCGAAATTTGCAGTTCCTTCAAATTCACCTGCAACATAAACATTTCCTGTATTATCAACACAAACGGTGTGTCCAAAATCCCACTCTGTGCCATTTCCCATAGTTGAAGCCCAAATTGCAGTTCCGTCTGTTCCGCTAAATTTTGCAAGATATGCGTCCCAGTCACTGTTTAAACCTATTGAAGTTAGTTCTACTCCATTTCCTAAGTCAATAGTTCCTGTAAATATTCCTGATATATAAATATCTCCGTTTGCATCGGTTGCAATTCCTGTTGCATAATCCTGATAAGTAGAGCCATAGGATTTTGCCCACTGAAAGTTATTATTTGCATCGAATTTGGCAAAATAAAAGTCAAAAGAATCTCCGTTGCCGAGTTCTTCCAGGAATTCAGTTCCAATTTCCAATTCGTCGGAGAAAAACCCTGTAATAAAAAAATTGCCGTCAGCATCTACTGCTGCATCTTTCAAGTAATTGTTATTAGTATAACCGCCAAAACTATTAGTCCAGTCCCAAGTTGGATTTTGGGCAAAAATTGTTATTGTTAACAATAAGAGGAATGCAGTAACTGATAAAGTTTTCATTTTTTGAAATTATTTGATTAATTAAAATTTTAAACAAAAATATATTTTCAAAAAATGAAAGTCAAGAAAACGTTTTTAACATATATAAATCTTAAATATGTTAAATTTAATAGTTTTTAATATTTATAAATTTACATACTAAAAACAAGAACAATACCTTATAACTAAGCAGGTTTCCTTAATTTATGATTATTAAATGAGGGGATTTCAAGTAAGTTTTTTATTTATCCTTTGTTTTAAGGTTTTTTATATAGAAAGAAGGGGTTACTCCGGTATTTTTCTTAAAAGCAGCAATAAAAGTAGTATTGTTATTAAAGCCACTTTTTTTAGAAATACTATTTATTGTAAAGCGTTCGTATTCTTTATTAGAAATAAGTATGCAGGCATATTTTATTCTATAATCATTAATGAAATTATTAAAATTGCTATCAAAAATTTCGTTAATTGTTTTAGAAAGATATGAAGTGTTAGTGTTTAGTTTTTTTGCTAATAATGAAAGAGTAATATCTTTATTCAGAAAAACTTGTTGTTTTTCCATAGAAATAAGGAGTTTTTCGGCTAAATTTTCTTTTGTATTATCTAAATTATAATTATTAAATTTCTCTTTGTTATCAATATTTACACCAAGTTCTTGTTCTGCAACAATAATTGCTTTATTTTGTTGAACCAATTTTAAAAGCATTTTGTTTTTTTGTATAAATAATAATAGAAAAATTATTGCAATAATGAAAATGAAAAACAAAAACAATAATAAATAATACTTTATTTGTTTTTGTTTAGCTATCGTTTCCTGCTTTAACTCATTCTCTTTATTTAAAGAAATAATTTGCTGCTCTTTTTTTTCTGTTTCGTAAGCAATCATAATATTTTGAAAAGTTCTTTCTTTTTCTATTGTAAACAAACTGTCTTTTATTCTTAAATATTTTATATGATACTCAAGTGCTGTGTTTGTGTTGTTTTTTTGAAAATATATCTCAAAAAGAGAATAGTAAACCTTTTTTAACAATGTTGCTATATGAAATTTTTCTGATATTGTAACACTTTTATTAAAAAAATTTAATGATTTGTCAATATTATTGCTGGTTTTATATAGTTCACCTAAATTATAATAATCAAGAGCTAAGCTATTAGAATCATTTAAAAATATATTAATATCTTTGGATAAATTAAAATAATGCTCTGCTTCGGAAAATTTATTTAATTCTTCAAATATTTCCCCTAAGTTTTTATAGGTATTAGAAAGATGAAAAAAATCATCTTGTTCTTTAAGCACCTCTACAACTTGCAATTGGATGTCAATAGCCTCATTATATTTTTCTTGTTTTTTTAAAATAATGCCTATATTTCCAAGAACAAAGGCATAATCTTTTTGGCTACGATTTTTATATATTTTTAATGCATTATTAAAAAGAATTAGTGATAGACTATCTTTATTGGTATTTAGATATATGTGTCCAATTACGTTATTGCAATGGGCTATTTGAAAACTATCTTTTTGAGATTCATAATATTTTAATGATAATAAAATATGGTTCATCGCTTTTTCATAATTTTCAATTTTTGAATAAAGATACGCAAATGTATAATTACACTGCGACACCATTTCTTCGTTTCCTAATTTTTTAGCCTTGTTCAATAAGTTAAATGCCTCTAAATATTCATTTTGTATGATATGTATAGCAGCCTTACCAATAAGAATAAAGGCTATTTTGTTTTCATTCTTATATTTTTCGTATATTTCCAAAGATTTATTGTAATTATCTTTTGATAAGTTATATGCACCAATATAAAAATAATACTCTCCAAGTATTTCGTATGTATTTGCCAAACCACTTTCAAAATTAATTAATTTTGCCTTTTTTAGTGCAATATTTACATATTTTAAAGAAGAATCCGGATGATTGTTAATATATAAATCTGCTATTTCGTTAAGTAAATTTATTTCAGTAGTATCATTTGCTGTTTTAATTTTGTTAGATAAACTATCAATAACCTGTTGGCTTTGAGCATTTGCAGACAAAAAAGATATTGAAAAAAGAAAGAATATTATTATTATTTTAAATTTCATTAAATTTGTTTTTTTACAAAACTAAATATTTTTTTGAAAAAAAAAGCCGAATAAAATTTATTTTATTCGGCTTAGCTTTGTTAATGCAAGTATTTGTATGAAAATTATTGAATGACTAATTTTTTTACGAAATTACCATTTTTTGTATCTATTTTTATAAAATAAACACCTGAATTTAAACTTGATACATTAATTTGACAGATATT
Source organism: Bacteroidales bacterium (assembly GCA_029934705.1). Lineage (GTDB taxonomy): Bacteria > Bacteroidota > Bacteroidia > Bacteroidales > JAADGE01 > DZBS01. The sequence goes on from JAOZLS010000109.1 coordinate 5,357, forward strand.
TGTATTTTCATTTACTTGAATTAACTGTTGTCCTAAATAATTGAAAATCTTAATATTTGTGATTGTATTATCTGCCTCAATATTTACAAAATTATTAGCAGGATTTGGGAAAATATTTATATTCCCAGTTCCTGAAATTGAATTTACACCAACAACTTCTGAAATATTTGCAGTATAATCATGAGTTTCACCATAAGTGAATAATGTGCATGCATCAACTCCTGTCATTGGATCTGTTCCTGCACGTAATCTTACACGCATTGCATGTTCGCCTGGGTTTGCCGTTGCAGAAATCGCAAGAGTATCAGAATAAGAAAGTGGAATTACACTTTCAGTAGCATAAATAAATTCATCTGAACTATTGAATGTTCCGTCATCATTATAATCAATCCAAATAGCTACATTATCTTGATTATTTAAACCACTTGTAATAGTCCAATCATAAATTCCGCCTTGTTCCATCTCAATAGTTAAAAAGTCAAAATTTTGATACCCATAATAAGCAGGATAACCTGTTGCAAGATGTTCAAATATTGGGTCTGTTTCTACAATAAAATCTCCAATATAATCTCCCCACGAACTTGAACCACCAAACTGATCTCCTGTGTATAAGTCTTCTGTGCAATAATTTAAGTTTTCACCAGTTGTGAACGACCATATATCGCAGTCTGTGGGACCACCAACTGTGTTACTTGGTATAATTTTCCAGTAATATGTTGTATTTGCTTCAAGAAGTCCAGCATCATAAATTGCTGTTACTTGATTTTCGCTTACAAGTGATGGTGTGGCATCTGTTCCAAAATATACATCATATTCAGTTGCAAAATCGGCATCCCATGTGAGTGGTTCTACGTTTAAATATTGTTCGGTTGCACTATTTGCAGGGAATGGATTTATTGCACAACTTGGAGCAGTAGCTGATTCGGTAATATAAGCAGTATAATCGTGAGCTTCGCCATAATCCTTGAATATACAAGCACCTGTTTCAGCATTTATTGAGGTATAAGTAGTTCTAAAACGAATTCTATGTTCGCCAAGCGAAATAGATGCTGGTATTACAAGATTTGTATTTAAAGTTGTAACAGTATTTGGAAGTTCTCCAATATGTAAACATTCGTCCTCTGCGAAATCACCGTCATTATTTACATCAAGCCAAATTCCTACCCAAGATTGGTCAATACCAACTTCTACTGTTGTAGAATAAGTTACTCCTTGTTCTAAGTTTATTGTCATATAAGTAAAATCAACAGCTGTTCCATCGGGACTATCACAAGATGTTCCGGTATGGTTTAAATCGCTAATAATTACATCTTCAATTTGGTCGCCGTAAACACAACTATGTTCGCCGTCGTTATTGTATAGCTGAGAGCAGTATGTTAATTCGTCGCTTGTAGTAAAAGTCCAGGTGTCGCAACCAGTTGCAGGACCAAAACTATTTTTAGGGACAATTTTCCATTGATATTCAGTATCGGCATTAAGAACTCCCGGGTCGTAAGACATTTCTGATACTTCTCCCATATATGTAAGCTCTGTTGTTCCAAAATAAACATCATAATTTACTGCATTTGAGGCTGTCCAAGCAAGAGTTGTGTTCATTGATGCTTCTATTGAAGTGTTTGCAGGATTTGGATTTATTGCACATTGCGGTGGTTCTGTAGGTGTTACAATATTTATTGTATAGTCGTGAGTTTCTCCGGAACCTACTCCAACACATGCTTGATTTCCTTCAAAATAAGTAATATTGTAAGAACATCGAACTCTCATACGGTGTTCGCCGAGTGGAGTATTTGGTGGTAAATTAAAATTGTCTGTTTCAATATGTTGAAATTGTCCTTGATCATCAGGATAAGTGTGATAGACAAATTCATCGGTTTCATTAAATTCTCCGTCATCGTTAAAATCTATCCAGATGCCGAGTCCGTCTTGCGTGCCGTAGTCTGCTGACCAAACATAATTCCCGCCTTGAATAAGGTCTGTGGACATATATGTAAAATCGCCATAACCCATAGGCAAATCTCCTGCTGCAAAAGAACAACCAGAGTTTTCGTGTTGAATATCTGCAAGGTAAAAATCATCTATTGCATCGCCCCATTCGTCACAGTCGCTATAAGGTGGAATACAATATCCGAGATTTTCGCCAGTTGTAAACGACCATGTATCACAATCGGTTGCAGATCCAAAATCGTTTTTAGCAATTACTTTCCAATAATAAGTTGTGTTTTCATCAAGAACTCCTACATCATAAGAATTTTCGGTTTGATTTACAATAAAAGGAGGTGTTGTATTTGTTCCAAAATAAACATCAAAATTTGTAGCATCTGTGCTTTGCCAAGCTAAATCAATATTTTTCGCAACATCTACTTCGAAGTTAGTTGGTGTAGGTATTGAAGCACAAGGTGGAGGTGAATTAGGACTATACACATTAACAAAGTAGTCGTGAGTATCACCTTCTTCTCCAAAATCGCCACCTACCCAAATAGTTGAGCAAGCATCTCCGGCAGTAAATATATGAGCCGTTGCTCCAGATTCTGCGGAAACAACAAACCTTGCTCGCATACGGTGCATTCCTGTTTGTGCATCAACGGGAATTGTAAATTCGCCATCAGCATAATTATTTCCTCCTGCTTCTAAATAGTCTGTAAGTCCCATAAATTCACCTTCGTCATCAAAGTCGTTATCATCATTAAAATCTATCCAAAAAGCGGCATATCCTGCCCATCCACTTGTATGAACATAATAATAAACATTCATACCAACAGAAAGATTAGCACCCATGTGCGAAGAAAAATCGTCATAATTATCTACGTTCATGTCAGCTCGTTTACAATCTAAATGGACTAAGTCGCCTATTATTAGATTATTAAAACACGTTCCCCAACCATCGTCATCGTATCCGAGATGATAGGTGCAATATTCGTTAAGGGTGTGTTTTGAAATGTAATTATCATTTTCCGGGTGATCATCGGTAGTTCCGTTTGGGCTTTCTACCCATGATTCAACGGTGTAATAATCTTCTGCCGTAAAATCGTAGGCTTCTGTCATTGTAACAGTTTCAGTTGCATTTTGTGCAAGCGAACCAGACCATGCTTGTGTGTGAACTGTTCCATCGTTTACTTTCCATTTTATAGTGGCAGAAGTAAGCGTAGTTGTTCCATAATTTTTTAGTAGAACTTCAATATTTTGATTTCCAGGAGTAGTAAATGTTCTATCCGGATTGCTATGTTCGTGAATACCTGCATCTATGCTGTATGGTTGCTCAAAAATATAAGTTTGTCCAGAAATAGGTTTACAATCCCTGTGAGTAACAAAGTTTCTTGCTTTATTTTCTTGTTCTAAACATTCGTTCCAAGGCAATTGTAATACAATTAAGTCATAGGTATTTCCAATATTTAATACATCGGTAGTAACAGTTCCTTTTATTCCAACATCCATAAGTCCAAATTCAACATCGTTAGTTATGATAAATTCGCCATAAACGAGTTCTATTTTATTTGAAGTTTCGTATAGTTTTATTTGAAAATTAACCCTTTCATCGGCAGATGGTGTTCCGCCTCTGTTATAGTTTTTCCACTGAACGGTAAAAACTCTATTTGGAGCAGTCCCTTCTGTTATAGACATAAGTTCTCCGTCATCACATGATTTAATTCTCGACGCATAAGCACAGATGGTGTTAAAACCATAACTACTTGAAGTGCTTAAAGGTGAATAAGGATTAGAGCCACTAAAAGAACTTCCCATTTTAATAAAACCATTTGACTGAATACTGATTGTTGTATAATCAACAGCATCAAAATTAAAAGTGAAGCCTAATTCAATTCCATTAAAAAAAGATTGATAATTAGTGTTATCACCATGAACCGTCCCACCTGAAATTTCGGTGTAAGTTTCTTCTGCTTGTGTAAACACATAGTGTTCCACAGGTGTTGTCTGCGACATTGCAAGCATTATACTTGCAAAAAACAACGTAATAAGAATTGTAAATTTTTTCATCTTACTTAATTTAAGTGATTATTGAATTATTATTATTTCGGTATTAATACTTTTTTCTGTTTGTATTGTAATGAAATAGAGTCCTTTTGGTTGATTTGAAATATCAATTGACACTTCGACACCGCCCAGTGCAAGTAATTGTTTAATTGTTTTTCCTGTCATGTTAGTTATTGAAACGCCGGCAGGTCTTAAAGACCCTGCCGGGTTTTTTATTGTAAATATTCCGGTTGAGGGGTTTGGGTATATTGAAATTTTATTTTCAGATAAATATGTAAGTCCAACTAAAAGATTAACAGTTACTGTCCAAACTTGCTCATCTCCGTTTTCGGCTGTTACAGTATATTCAATTGGTGTTGTGAAATTTTGGCTTATTCCTGTTTCTGGATTAATTGTTGCAAAATCTGAAATTGAAATTGTAGGAATTAAATCAGTAAGGTCTGTTCCATTTTCAACATTAAGAGTTATAGTATGTTCTGTTGTGTTAATAATTTCGTTGCCAACTTGATTAGGAACATCAAAGTTTGTAATGTCATTTTCAGAACTTTCCTGAGCAGGAGAATATACGTATGCTGCACCAGATTGAGAAAGATTACTAATTTCATGGCGACAAGCTCCAACAACAAAAGTATTTCCTGATATTGCGACAGCATCACCAAATCTGTCTCCAGCTTGTGCATCAGCTGGTTCAATTTTTTCTTTAAAAGTCCAAGTTCCATCAATATTTTCATAAACATAAGCTGCACTATAACCGTCTAACACAGATGTATAATTTGCTCCAATTATTAAATAATCGTTGTTGAATGCAATGTCAGAACCAAATCTTGCACCTGCTTCACCATCTGGGGCAATTAATTTATCTGTTTGCGTCCATGTATCTCCGTTGTTTTCATAAATATATACTGCACCTTGGTCAGTGTTTGCATTAATATCTTCGCACGCTCCAATGATTGCATAATTTTCATTCATAGCTAAGCCCTCACCAAAATAAGCACCTTCTTGCTGCCCTATAATTTTTGTTATTTCAGTCCAAGTGCCTTCAATGTTTTTAAAAATAGAAGCATATCCTGTATTTGGGCTTGGAGTGTCAGCACAATGTGCCGAAATAATTGCATAATCGCCAGCTATACTAACATATTGCCCAACAATATCAGAACTTTCAGCATCAGCGGGAGTTATTTCAGCCGTTTGTGTCCAAGTCGTTCCGTTAAAATTATAAATATATGCAGAACCATTAACGCCTGTTTCTGAATCAAAAGGTCTCATTCCAATAATTAAATTGTCTCCATCAATATCACACGATTTTCCAAACATTGCGTCATCAGGCAAGCCAACAGGTTTTTCAATAAGAAATTGTTGTTCCCAAGTGTTTGTTTCAGAATTATAATGAAATATTGCAATTTTACCTGTAAATACTCCAGCAACGAAATAACATGATGTTAAAACAGCATAGTTTTCAGAAATACATACAGCATCGCCAAAAAAGTCGTAGTCTTGTGATTGTTCAACAAGTAATTTTGAATGTTGTTCCCAAATTCCATCATTATTATAATAAATATATGCTGCACCGTGTGCATTGCCTGCTTCATCGTCGCCTCTTGCTCCACATATTAGAAAATCGCCTGCAATATCAACATCTTCTCCAAATACATTATTCTCGTCAATATTTTGAGGAAAAATCTTTTGTTCGCTGTATTGTGCATTTACTGTTTGAGTTG
>JAOZLS010000430.1 GCA_029934705.1 Bacteroidales bacterium
TCATAGTTACATTTTGAATAAGTTAGCATAATTAGTTTTTAGAGGTCATAAAAACTGGATAAATTCAGCATATTTTTCGCCTAACGGAAAAAAAATAATAAGCACGAGCCACGATAAAACAGCCAGAGTATGGGATATTAAAGGAAACCTAACTGGCATTTTGCAAGGTCATAAAGAAAATGTTATTGATGCCGTATTTTCTGAAAATTCATATAAAGTAATATCTGTAAGTACCGATAAAACTATTAGAAAATGGAATTTTGGAAGATTACTTAACCCTTTAGCAGAATTTAAAAACATTGATTTTTCAATATTTTCGCCTAACGGATTAAAAATTTTAACCGCAATAAACAAAACCATTAAACTACACGACCTTACTGGCTACGTGGAAAAAGAATTTACCGGAAATACAAAGCGAATTAAAATGCTTAATTTTTCAACCGATGGAAAATATATTGCCTCGGCAGGCTCCGACAAAACTGTTAGAGTATGGGAAGTTGCTACAAATAACAATTTTATTTCAACATTTCATCACTCAAAAGTAAACTCCGTAGAATTTATGCCCGACAGTAATTTAGTTTTAAGTGGCGGAAACGACAGCCTTATTATTTTATGGAAACCAGGCGAAAAAGATGCACGCAAAATTATTAAAGCTGAAGCAAAAATAAATTCAGCCTATTTCTCGCAAGACAAAGCAAACATAATTACTGCCGAATCATCAGGAAATGTAGTAATTAGAAATTTAAATGGTGATGTTATTAATACAATTAATGCACATGAAGGCTCTGTTTTATCAGCCGTTTTTTCGCCAAATAAAAAATATATTGCAAGCACTGGTAAAGACAACAAAGCTGCACTATGGAAATTAAATGGCGAAAATATAATGTATTTTGATGGCTTCTCTAATAAAATTAACTCTATTGAATTTTCCAAAGACAGCAAGTATATACTAACAGCATCGGATAACCAAACAATAAAAATTTATGAAACATCGGGAAATGAAATTTTCACTTATAAAAATGAAGGCAAAGTAAAAAATGCACATTTTTCGCAAGATGGACAATATATTGTATTAAATATTAGCGACAGAGGTAATAAATACGCAAAATTACTGGTAATAAGCCCTGAAAAAATACTAGAACTCACCAATGAAATTAAAATATTTGGCGAATTCTTAAAAATAGACACATTAAAACCTGAAAAAATAAAAAATAAAAAATAATGATTTATATCACTAAAAATACTGTTTTTTGTATTATGAAGCTATAAATTCTATTTTTAATACACTTGTACCTAATCAATTATACACAATGTTAATTATCTAGTTTAAAAAAGCAATTTCATATATATTATGCTTATGAACTATTTACATTAACTAATATGTTTTTCAGCATTGCTAATTGCATTTTCTTTTATAACTTTATGCAGAAAAATAATTAATACAAAAAACATATAATTATGTCAACTTTAAAGAATTTATTAAAACAAAAAATTGAAGCACACAGACCAAGAACAACCAAACTTTTAAAAGAGTATGGCGACGTTAAGGTAGGAGAAGTAACAATGACACAAGCAATTGGTGGTATGCGTTCAATAAAATCACTAGTTACAGACATTTCTTACCTAGACCCTAATGAAGGTATTAGATTTAGAGGAAAAACGATTCCTGAAACTTTAGAAGCTTTACCAAAACCAGAAGGAAAAGATTATCCTTATGTTGAAGGATTTTGGTTTTTCTTATTAACAGGCGAAGTTCCTACATTAAAACAAACTTTAGAAGTAGTTGATGATTTTAAATCCAGAAGTGATATTCCTCAATATGTAATTGATGTTTTAAAAGCAATGCCTAAAGATTCACACCCAATGGTATTATTTTCAACTGCAATTATGACTATGCAAAAAGATAGTAAGTTTGCTAAGTTTTATGAAGAAGGTTATAATAAAATGACTGCATGGGAAACTATGTACGAAGATTCTACTGACTTATTAGCAAAACTTCCTGCAATAGCAGCATATATTTACAGAATGAAATTTAAAGGTGGCGACCAAATTGCAGCAGACAAAGACCTAGACATGGGTGGAAACTTTGCTCACATGATGGGAATTGATGCTCCTTATGATGACGTTGCTCGTATGTATTTCATACTTCACTCAGACCATGAGTCAGGTAATGCTTCGGCACACACAACTCACTTAGTAGCTTCTACTCTTTCTGATGCTTACTACTCACTTTCTGCTGGACTTAACGCTCTTGCAGGACCATTACACGGACTAGCAAATCAAGAAGTACTACGTTGGTTACAAGGTGTTATGGATAAATTAGATGGACAAGAGCCAACTGAAGAAATGATGAAGAAATTTGTTTGGGACACATTAAACGGTGGACAAGTAATTCCTGGTTTTGGACATGCTGTACTACGTAAAACTGATCCTAGATACCAACAACAACGTGAATTCTGTGAAAAACATCTTCCAGAAGACAAAATTTTCAAATATGTTGACATGTTATACCGTGTTGTACCGGATATTTTGGTTGAGCAAGGTAAAGCAAAAAACCCATGGCCAAATGTTGATGCTCAATCAGGTGTTATACAGTGGTTCTACGGAATTAAAGAATACGATTTTTATACTGTAATGTTTGGAGTAGGTAGAGCAATTGGTGTATTAGCCAATATTACTTGGGACAGAGGTTTAGCTTATCCATTGGAAAGACCAAAATCGTTAACTACAGATATGTTAGAAAAAATAGCAGGAATTAAATAAATTATTCCTTCTTAATAATATTAAAAGACTGCTCTTGAGCAGTCTTTTTTTTTGTTTAATACTTTGCCTATTGCAGAAGAACTCGCATATATCAAAAATAGATGTCATTTTTATTTTTACTCCATTATTCATTTTGCCCCTAATATTTATATTCTCCATTTTTACCCCTAGATCCCCTAAAGGGGACTTGCTTTTCTTTTTCACTTTTTTTTAAAGCCCCTTTAGGGGTTTGGGGTATTTTACTTGCCTATTGCAGGTGTTTTCACCTGCAATCAAAAAACAAAAATATATTGTACAATAAGAAGCCTTTTGTCAAATTTATAACTTAAACAATAAATAATTATGAAAAAACAAAATCCCTAAGTCAAGTGGAAAGATAAATCCGTAGGTCGAGCGGAGTCGAGACCGAAGAACATTACAACATAACAATTAACAACTAATTATTAACCATTTTTTTCAAATTTAACCAAGCTTCTTTCTAAACAAAAGCTTGATTATAAAAATTATTTTTCATAAGTTTAATAACAGTTTTTCGCAATAAACAAAAGTTAAATTTTCACATAAACAAAAATAAGTGTAATTTAGTAAACTTTTTTCTTTTAAATTTTAATACGATATATATAATAAAAACCCAATAATAATGATACAACTTTACAAAAAAATTAC
>JAOZLS010000431.1 GCA_029934705.1 Bacteroidales bacterium
TAAAACTATTTTCATTTTGGATAAATCTAACTCAGGATAATCTTTTGGAAAGATATACTTTTTCATCTCGGCAAAAGCACCTGCCAGTTCAACACCGGTTGGCCCGCCTCCAACTAGTACTATATTCATAAATTCATTTATCTTTTCCTGATCGGTTTCTAGTAATGCTTTTTCAAAGTTTTCAAGTATGGTATTCCGGATTAATATAGCATCAGAAGCTGTTTTCATTGAAAGGGCATTACGTTCAATGTTTTGCTGACCAAAAAAATTAGTATTTGCTCCAATAGCTATTACAAGATAATCATATTTCAATCGTCCGATGCTTGTTGAAATTTCCATTTTGTTGGAAAATATTTCAGTTAATTCAGCAATTCTAAAATGAACATCTTTCTCTTTTTGAAGTATTTTCCTAATAGGAAAAGAAATTGCACTGGGTTCTAATCCTGCAGTTGCCACCTGATATAATAAAGGCTGAAACTGATGAAAATTATTTTTATCTAGCATAACTACCTGAAACCCATCACAACCTATTTTTCTCATTATTTTAAGTCCGGCAAAACCGTTTCCTACAATTACAACTCTTTTCTTATTGTTTTCGGGAATGTTTGGGATGTATTTTTTTTGATTCATAGTTACTCATAGTTTATTACAAAGTTACACTAGTATTTGAAACTAAGTGTTTTTGGTTATTTGATGATCTGCTTATTTGTTTAGCTGTGCTAATAAATTAAACAAACAAATTGTTGGCGAATAATGCGAAGTATTGAAAATTGCAACAAAAAAACTCACAAGGATATTAGCCTTATGAGTTTTTAGTAAAATTAGTATTACACCATATCAGTTTTAATAAACGATAAGTTTTTTTGCAACTACATTTGAAGAGCCAACTGTAATTCGGATATAATATATTCCTGCCGATAGTTTATCAACATTCATTGTAATATTTGACTTCCCCTCTGATAACTGGCTGTTTAGCAATGTTTGTACCACTTTGCCAGTAATACTTATTGTTTCAATCTTAACAATGGATTCTTTTTCAATGTTAATGCTAATGGTTGTGCTATTATTTGCAGGGTTTGGATAAATAGCCACATCAGTACTACTCAAAGCAATAGTATTATTTACGCCTGATATTGTCATATCCAATTGAGCCTCAGTAGCAAATACAGGAGCTAATTGATCAGGTTGTTCTGTTATGAATGGAATACCATCGCCATCAGAATCATTTCCTGTTTCACCTGATGCATCAAACTCTGCAAGCTGCATTGAGTTGGCAACCTTTTTGAAAAAGCGAGTATATATTGTAGCAGCTTCGGTATATTCGCCAACTAAAGCCGCCTCACGAAGTGCTCCTGTTACAACAGCAAAGTTTAATGGTGTAAATGTTGCAATATCGTTGTTTAATTCTGTTTTAAATGCATTCATTTCTGGAACATAATAATTTGTCATTAAATAATTATAGGCATCATTTGCTGCTGTAAGATAATCTTCATTTCCTGTTAATTTATAAGCAGCATACAATCCGCGAGCTGCAGCAGCCTGTGAAACTGATGTTTTTACAGAAGTTACAGGTCCTTGGTTAAGTGTATATCCATTATGATATCCGCCTGCAGCATCTTTTAACGAATTCATTAAAAATGTACTCTGCGCATTAAGTGCATCAAGAGCCATAGGTTCTAACGGAGTTAAAGCAAACTCTTCTGTCATTTTTGCCAATACCATTATCAGGTAACCTGCTTCAAAAGTACTTATTACATCTCCGGGAGTTGGTGCTCCGCCCGATAAACCAGAAGTATTTACAAATGTTCCGTTTGTCATATCAAAATGCATTGCCATTAGATTCATAAAAATTACTTTACTTGTTCCTTTCATTAAATCAAACGGCCCGGGCATCCCTGTTTGCGACATTGGAGCAGGAAATGGGTTTCCGTCAAATACAGTATGATAAGCAAAGTGTGCTTCATCACTGCTATTATCAGGATCCATCATATTTTTAAAATTAAGAGTTCCGTATAGATATGATAGTTGATCGAAAAGATCACTACTTGCATCAACAACGGTTAGCACATCAGCTTTTGGAGGCATCATTGGGCCAACAGGAGTCTCGGTTACACCAATTCTGTGTGGGAAATATTTGATTCCATTTGCAGGATCATATGTGGCCGGATCAATACTTACAAACTCATTACCATCATAGGCAAGCGAGTTAATTAAAAACATTGTTTTATTTATGGATTCAGCAGTAAGCACCTGGCCAATAAAGCCATCAGCATTGTTTCCGCCGTAGTAAACATTATTAAAGGGGTCAAAATTAGGACTTCCAACTGAGTCAGGTGAGTTAGTTCCATCTGGAGTTATTCCGTTATCATCACCATCGTGAAATGCACTTAGCATATCCTGTGCCCAGAAATATTGTTTTGTTAATGATTGACCCATAGCACCAAGGTTAAGAGTTTTATTCATTAGCTCTCTGTCCCAACGCAAGGTAGAAAAATCCATATGAAAATCATCAGCTACCTGTTGTGGCAAATGTGGATCACCGCCTTCAAAATCGGCAAATTGTGGCCATGGATTTGCAGGAGCCATTTGGTTTGCAAGCATTCCAAAATGCATTATATTTTTCATTAGCTCGTCATCTTCTTTAAAACCATTGGGAGTTCCACCGGTAAACGAACCATCAAAATCATCAGGTTCCATGGCTGCCATTTGAGCAATCATAGGCGCCCACATCATATGAAGACCTAACCCTGAACGTGAAATTACAGTACCAAGTAAATATCTTGAATATTCATAATTTTCGATACCAAGTGTATAAGAAATAGAATCTGGATTATTTAGATCCATTGGGTCAAGTAAATCAAGGTCGTAACCTAATTCTTCGGCAAATGGTTCGCCGCTTTCAAACATTTCGTTGGCAAGCAACATTTGGTCTCTAGTATTAAAATATTCTGTTGAAGTTACTACAACCTGAGCCTGTGAAATTGAAGCTGCAAGTAGTATTGTTAAAAAAAATGTAATAAATGTTTTCATTGTTGAAGTTTTAAATTATTAAAATATATTTCTGTTTTTCTGAAGAGTCGGCATTAAAATTATATCCTGACAAACAGAATTAAACTATATTATAATTAGCTGTTAATCTGAGTTATACAATAAATATTATTGATAATAATTTTTGTTGTTTTGTAATATGAAAGTAATAATAGCAGATTTTAAATTTGCAACTATTGAATACGGGATTACAAATTCCATACAGCATGGTGATGTTTTTGGGGATCTCCTGATCCTTGTTGTCATTTCGAGTAAATAGATCCCAGAAAAGGAATCCAAGAAGTGATATGACAAAAACTTGATGATTTATAAAATTATTATTTATTATTGCCTGTAGGGCATAAATTATTGTAATAATAACTATGAACGTAACTAA
>JAOZLS010000110.1 GCA_029934705.1 Bacteroidales bacterium
TGTTCTTAATTTAAAAAAAGCAAAGTTATATCAAAAATGTTTTACATTTTAATTAATTGCTAAAGACTTTTAAACAAATTTTTAATGAATTACTAAAACCGAAGGCTTCGGTGAAAGCTTTTACTTTAATAAACATCAATTACAAAAAAACAATGAGCAACCGAAGGCTTCGGAAAAAAAACTGGCATAACAGGGGAAATTTTCAAAAAAACTAAGTATAAATCTCACATTTCATTATTTTACTCAAAATTTTATTTTATTTTTTAAAAAAAGAACATTAATAATCAGGCAATTAAAAATTATTTTGAATAAAAAATGATTTTTTTTTGCGAATTAAAAAGGTGTTTTTATCTTTGCCGTGGGTAAGTCTTATACGACCAGCTCCTTTTGAACTCCCCCAGGGCCTGACGGCAGCAAGGGTAATTAAGTTGAGCGGTGCGATATAAGTAGCTTACCCACTTTTTATTTCTAAAAGAATCTTCCGATTTTTTAATCAAAAAAACATATAATGAAATTTTTTATAGATACTGCAAACCTAGAGCAAATTAAAGAAGCTCAAGACCTTGGAATATTAGATGGAGTAACAACAAACCCTTCATTAATGGCTAAAGAAGGAATTAGCGGAGAACAAAATGTAATAAATCATTACAAAACTATTTGCGAACTTGTTCCTGGTGGAGAAATTAGTGCAGAGGTTATTGCAACTGATTTTGAAGGAATGGTTAAAGAAGGTGAAGCTCTTGCTGCTTTACACCCTCAAATAGTTGTTAAAATCCCTATGATAAAAGACGGAATTAAAGCAATAAAATACTTTTCGGACAAAGGAATAAAAACTAATTGTACTTTAGTATTTTCAATTGGGCAAGCTCTTTTAGCTGCTAAAGCTGGTGCTACATTTTTATCGCCATTTATTGGTCGATTAGATGATATTTCTACAAATGGTATTGATCTTATTTACCAAATTGTTGAGATGTACAACTTTTACGGATATGAAACTCAAGTACTTGCAGCATCAATAAGACACACGCAACACATTACTCAATGTGCTGAAGCTGGTGCCGATGTAATTACTGCTCCTTTAGATGCAATTTTAGGATTATTAAATCATCCTTTAACTGATAGTGGACTAGAAAAATTCTTAGCTGACCATAAAAAAGCTAACGCATAATATTTTTTAATACATTTTAAAAAGCCGACTTAAATATATTTTAAGTCGGCTTTTTATATTTTCTAAAAATTACTTAGAGCTAAAATCTTTTAATAAATATTGAAGATAGGCTTTTCCGTGGTTTGAAGTTTTATTATTTGTTTTGTTGTTCTCTAAAATATATTTATTTGAATGATTATTATAAACTTGAGTTGAACTATCGGTTAAAAATCCAAAACCATTATTAAAATCGTAAAAGGCAAAGCTTTTTGATTTGTTAGAGAATATATTTTTACTGTAAATAAAATCATTAGCTGGTAGCCTTAATTGCGATAAAATTGTTGTAGCAATATCGGTTTGACTACTATATTTGCTAATTAAAGTGTCCGACATTTGCAAAGCACCACCAACCCAAACCATAGGAATATGGAATTTTTGAGGAAGGTGCATTTTTGTATTTCCGGGATGTCTTGATCCATGATCGGCAACAAAAATCACTATGGTATTGCTCCAGCTTGGTAACTTTTTCATTTTATCAATAAATTCGCCAATATATTTATCGGTATAATATGCCGAATTAAGAAAGCGTGTTTCGTCATCATCGCCTTCAATTACAGTTTCCATTGGTACATCAAATGGCTCGTGACTACTTAATGTCATAAAAACTTTAAAATATGGAGCTTCGCTTTTTTTGCATTCTTCCAAAAGTTTATTGAATACAACATGGTCGTGTATTCCCCATTTTGTGTTTTTTTCAGGTTTAGGAAAATCATCTATAGTAATAATATTATCGAATTTATTATGAATTAAATATGACTTTAGATTTGCAAAGTTTATATCAAAGCCGCATATCCATTGGGTTGAATACCCTATTTTTTGTAATTTTTGAGTAAGAGTAGGCAATTTTTCTGTTTTTCCTGAAAATTTCACAATAGAGGAAGTTGGTTGGGCAGGATAGCCGCTTAAAATAGCTGGGATACCTTTATCTGTCCTATCGCCTGTGGCATAAAAGTTTGTAAATAAAATTCCTTCTTTTGAAATTTGCTCCAAATTCGGTGTTACTCCATTTTTTCCGCCCAAAGGTTCAATTATTTTTGCTGTAAAGCTTTCTAAAATAATTAAAACAATATTTGGTTTTTCATTTTTAAATATTTTTTGAGAAGAAGAAAGATTATTATCATTTGGATATAATTCTTTGAAATATTTTTCGGCTACTTTATCATCAAAAAAATTAATTTCTTTTGAATTATCCATTTTAGTTATAGCATAACCAACATTCCAAACAAGATTTATTGCTGCATGATTTACAAACATATTTTTTTCAGAAAAATATATCATCCCTGTATTCATTGGGGCAATACCAACCGAGGAGCGTATTGGCAGAATTAATGTTGCAAATATTAATGTAAATATTAACGAGGTTTTGTAGTCAGCAGGTTTTATTTTATTTATTTGAACAGGAATAAACTTAAAATAGATAAATATGAATGAACCCAAATACGAAATTGTAATAGCCAGTATTTTAATTGAAGTTATAATATTTACCGATGCCATAGCATCTTTTGGACTAGTAATATATAGCAAAGGGGTTGCATCCATCCTAAAACCCCAATTTTTGTACAACTCAGCATCGGATACAATAAGTAACGAGCTGATTATCAACAAGATTACAGTATAAAAATTAAAAAACTTTTTAAGAAATTTAGTTGGGAAATATGATGTTAAAATTATTATTAAAGTTGGTATAAGCAAGAAATACCCTGTAATTGAAGCGTCTTGTCTGCCTCCGTGAATAAATGACAATAATATTTCGGTGAGTTTTGAGCTTTGTGCAAATTCGAAATTATACAGCATGAAAATTAATCTTGCAATTGCAAAATATAACATAAAGAATAATGTGTAAAAAAAGTAAAATTTAATTCTATTTTTCATGTGTAAGCATAATTTTATTGCAAAATTGCAAACAATATAATAATATTACAAAAAAAAGAACAACTATGAAAAAAATACTTTTTATAATAAATCCGTTTTCAGGTATAGGCAAACAAAAAATTGTTGAAGAACTTGTTAATACTAAGCTCAATAAAGATTTATTTACTTCAACCATAATATACACTGAATATGCTGGTCATGCAATTGAAATTGCCAAAGATGCAATTGGGAATTATGATATTGTTGTTGCCGTGGGTGGCGATGGCTCTATAAATGAAGTAAGCCAGTCGTTAATAAATTCGGATATTATTTTAGGAATTATTCCAGCAGGTTCGGGAAATGGTTTTGCACGACACCTAAAAATTCCGTTAGTTCCCGAAAAGGCAATTGAGTTAATAAATAAACTAAATATTACTACAATTGATACGGTTGAAATTAATAATAGAAAATTTGTAAACATTGCAGGCATTGGTTTTGATGCTGAAATGGGACATAAATTTTCGACTCTTACTGAACGTGGTCTTTTGGGTTATTCAAAAGCTGTTTTATCGTCGGTTAAAGATTTAAAAACTGAAGTTAGAGAAATTGTAGCTGATAATATAAAAATTAAGAAGGATGTTTTTTTAATTGCTATTGCAAATGCAACGCAGTACGGTTTTAATGCACAAATTTCGCCATCGTCGGTAGTTGATGATGGGGTGTTGGAACTTATTATTATAGAAAAGTTCCCAATTATTGCAGCTCCTGCTGTAGCATTAAAGCTTTTTACGGGTAAAATTGAAAACTCTAAATTTGCAAAAACATATAAAGTTAGCAAGGTTAAAATTGCTAATAGTGGTAAAACATTTGCTCATATTGATGGTGAACCTATTGAATTAAAGGGCGATATTAATGTTAAAATCCTACCTAAATCTCTTAAAATAATATTAGGGTAAAGGGGATTAGGATTTAGTTTTTGGTCAAATAATAATATTAATCCCCTTACTATATTCCAAAGGCTCTTGCTCCTTCTTTTTTAACTAGTACAATAGAGGATTCAACGGGCATTGATTTTATTTCGGAGTAAATTTCCATTGCTCTTTTTGAAAGGTCGCCTGCCTTAGATTTTGGGTTCATACTTGCTGCGGCTAAATTTATTGTACGTATAACTTGTTCTTTAGAATTTTTAACTGCATTCCACGATTTTTCGCTAATATAAAATTGCTGCGATAGATTATGATTAAATTCTTTTCTGACTGCATCAACCATTATCATGTGAAGCTGTCTTGCATTCATTCCTGGTTTTTGAAGCCTTATTGCCAAAGATTCTATAGTTATTCTTTCTAAAAATAATATTACTCGCTCATAAGCTTGTAGTCTTAATGGTGTTAGCAATTTTTGATTTTCAGAGAAAGCCTCAATCTTTTGCCTATTTATAGTTTCTTTTACAAACTGTTTGATGATAAGATATACCGCTAATAATACAATAAATGAGGGTAGTGTATATTTTAATATTTCTAATAATTGTTCTTGCATTTTATTTCTTTTTTTAATTTAATTATTTTACTGTAAAATCGGACATATCTAGTGCGAAAAATATTATTCGTGTAACATTCCCTTCTTTATCATAATATGGGGTGTAGGTTGCAAATAGTTCTTTTTCTTTTCCTTGTTTTGTTGTTCTAATAAGTTTTTTTCTAAGTAATTGCCCTTGCTTAACATTTTCTATATTATTAAATAGTTCTTGTTTATGTTTTTGTTCAATAATATCAAATACTGATTTACCTTCTAGGTCTGAAAGCTGATAACCCATTATCTCAAAATATGAATTATTTGCTTTAATAAACATTCCATCAACTGTATATTCAATACTCATTACTGTATTATTAACGGCATTAAGCATACTTTCCATTTCAGCAGTTCGCTCTGAGTATTGAGTTTGAATTTTTTCTAATTCATTAATTTTTTCAGTTAATTCATTTTCTTTATCGTGCAATTCGTTAGTTTGAACTTGCGATTTATTTAGAAGTTCCTCTGTTTGCAAACTAATTTGAGCTGTATTTAACCACGAGCCTATATTTTGAACTGTTTCATCAATAAAGTGCATTTTATGCTCATCGGGTTTTTGCATATAAGCTAGTTCAAGAACTGCCAATACTGAATTTTGCCAAATTATTGGTAAAATTATTAAATATTTTGGTTTTCCACTTCCTAAACCTGATGTTATTTTTGAATATGTATCGGGTATTTTGCTTAATTCTATTTTTTGCATTGACAAAACGCAAGCTCCAACTAGCCCTTCGCCTGGTTTAAACTTTTTTACTATATGTTTTTCTGTTGAATAAGCATAAGAGGCGATCATTTCTGTATAGCTATTATTATTAAAATACATTGCTCCAAAAATTGCATCGGAATAGTTTACTACTCGCCTTGTTATATTGTGTGCTAAAAGTTCTAAATTATTATTACTTTCTCGCTGTGCTTTATATATTTCGTCTCTACCTTTTTTTGTCCATAGCTCTTTATCAAACTCATTTTCTTTATGACTAATAATAGTTTTATAGTTAAATAATTGCTTTGCTATTTTTTTTATCAATACTGAAAGTTCTGAATTTTCGTTTAAAAGATTCAATTTCCTATCAAATTTCTCGTCTATTAATTGGCGAGTTACTTTAAGTAAATTGTAATTATTTTCTGATATATCGGACAATGAATTTATTGCTTTTGATGTAGAGTCGTTTCCTTCAACTTTTTCAATATAAAATATTTCGCCATTGCTAAGCCGTGCTGAGTATTTTGATAATACTTCTATTCTTTTTAAAAGTTTTAACAAGAAATATCTTATTACTAGAAATACAATTAAAAATAATAATACAAAAGTTATTATAAAAAATATAGCATTGTTTTTTATAATTCTTGAGATTAAAGATTTGGGTATTGCATTATATAAAAACCATGTTTTTGAATTGTCTCCTAAATTAATCGCATAAAAAGTAACAATATAATTATCAATAACTTCCGAAGAATTATCTGCTCCTAATTTTGTATAAATTTCTTTATTAAAATCGTCGAACATATTTACATTTTCTGCCGACATCCATGCTTTTTGAGATACTGATATTATATTTTTTTTATCACTTATTAGGAACATGAAATTTTCATATTCGGTAATTTTAGACATATTTATTTGTTGTTCAATATCTTCAAGAATAAAATCAACCCCTATAACTCCTACAAATTCATTATTTTTTGTAACTGATTTATATATTGAGATTGCAACTTTATCTTTATTTTCAACATTTACAATAAATGGTTCTGAGATTAGTTGTTTTTTATTACTTCTTAAGAAATTATAGTTTGATATTCCTATTATATCGTCAATTTCGCCAGTACTTTGTGTTACTTTTATATTGTCGAACAAGCGTTTATATAAAATAATACGATAATTTATAGAATCTTTTTTTTTCGAGTTAACTATATTATTATCTGAAATAAAATATACTTGCGAAATGTCTTTTTGATTAAAAAGGTATTGTACATCGGTTAAACTTTTGTTTGTAAAATACGTTTTTGTTGCTTTCTCTGAAAAATAATTTACCGTATTTATTTTCAATTCAATATCGGACTTTATTTGTTGAGCTATATTTTTTGTAATGTAATATCCACTTTTTTTATCAACCTGTTTTATAACTGAAGATACATTAAACAAAAAGTAAAAGACGACTAAAACTATTGCTGCTATAATACTGTAAGCAACAGTGTTAATAATGGGATAGTTATTATTTTTATTAAATATTTTCATGTATTTTATAATTCTTCGTCTAAATATTCTTCGTATAGTAAAAAACCTATTGCTAGTATTCGGTATATTCGTCCTCTTGGATTTTTAATTGGTGCGTAAATATTTAAAAAAGTAAATTGTTCGTTTTTATTAATTGTAATTTTTTCAGTTACTTCTCTAGTGTTTCCTTTTTTTATGTCTGTCCAAAAACCTTTATATATAGTGTCGTAAGTTTCGTTAAAGACAAGATCTTTATGGGTTTTAGTTATTAATTCGGCATGTGTAATACCTAAAAGGTTTAATGTTTTATCATTTATATCTAAAATTTCACCTGTTAAATCGTACTCTACAACGTAAGCTGCTTCTTTTATTGATAATATTACTTCTGTAAGTTCTATAACTTTTTTATCTAGTTTACGATTTTGTCTTCGGTGTGTTGCTATTTTTTCTTCAAGCTCAGTTCTTTGTTTTTCTATAAACCCAGATTGCTCTCGTGTTTGGCTTAGTAATTCTTGTGTTTTTATACCTGTGTATATATTTGAAAAAGTAGATGCAATGTTTTCTCCTACTTTTTCTAAAAATTCTATTTTATCATTTTCAATTATATTTATTGATGCTAATTCTATAATACCTTGCACTTCGTTATTAAAAATAAAAGGGACTAACACTAATGATTTTGGTTCTACTTCGCCAAATCCTGATTCAATTTTTGTGTAATCGTCTGGTATTTCTGTAAGAAAAATACTTTGTTTTTCTAAATAACATCGTCCTATTAAACCTTCTTTTATTGAATATTCTTGTTTTAAAAGTCGTTTTTTATTGTAGGCATAACTTGCACTTTGAATTAATTTTACTTCGTCATTATTTTTTTCTAATACAAAAATTCCACCCATTTCGACTTCAAGAAAATCTATTATTTTAACTAATAGGGCCATTGACAATGACTTTATGTCTATTGCATGTTGTAATATTACTGATATTTCTTCTGTTCCTTTATTGTATTTTTGTCTTAAACTATTTTCATTTTTTTGTTTTGTATAGTTTACCCTTATTTCATTTATGTTATCCGATAATTTTAAAAGGGTCTTTTTAAATTTCCCTTTAATATCTATATTTAAAGAGTCTAGTTCTGATCCTCTAATAATTGTTTCTAAATGTTCTTGTATTAAATTTCTTTCGTTAATAACATTTGTTATATCGTTACTAATTATTGAGTTTACTCCCAAAACTTGAATTGTATTAGTATTTATTTTTTTATCTGATATGTTTTTTATTTTTTTTGATATATTACTTTCAAACCTAAATAATTGCCTCAGAATAAAAAAGATAACTGCAAGTACTAATAGACTTAACACTATTAAACCTATAACTAACCTAATTCTTATACTTTGAATGAAAATAGTATCATTTTTTGCTGTTGTTAAAACACCTGCATAGCCATTTAATGCGGATATTTTTTTAACATATAATATTTTTTCAAGCTCTTCGCCTTTATTTATTGTTGTAAAGTGTATTATTTTTTTTGAATTTAATTTAATTTCTCTAAATGCTTTTGATGAGCTAAAATTTTCATCAAACCCCGGATTTAAAAGCATATTTCCGTTATTACTTATAAAAAAGAAGTTGTTTTTGTTAAGACTTGTAGAATTTAAGTAAATTTTATTTAAAACAGAATGAATTCCTTTGTTTTCGGATACTTGAATTATGGCTGAAATAAAACCATCGATATAAATTGGTTTATATACTGATATTTTAGTATCGTAAAGTAAGTTTTTTTCTTCGTAATATTTTTGTCCTTTATTAATTGTTTGAACTATTGGGTTTGAGTTATGAATAAATATGGGCATTCCTCCATAACTTGCGTCTCCTATTTCATTTGATGAAATTCGAATATACCCTTGGTCTGTTTTTATCCAAATGCTAATAAATGCTCCAGAAATGTATCTTATTTTTTCTATAATATCTTTATTACCTACCAAAAGTGTATCGTTATAAAATAGTTTGCCTATAGTAAACTTTGAAGTTTTTGATGTTTCGTCAACTAATGCTTCTATATACATTGTATCGTTATATAAAAGTTTTAATCTAGAATCAGTTGTTAAATAGTTTGATGCAATTCTTTCTGAGGATATTAACTTATTTTTAGAATATGTATTAAAGACTTTTAGGAGATTAGCAAATTGTTCTAAATCTTTTTGGTAAGTTTTTTCAGTCGTTTGCATTGCTTGTTTATTTACAATGCTAAAAGCAATTATTGTATATATAACAAAAACGCCAACAATTATAATAAATGCCGATAAATATATTAATTTTCTATTTTTAAACTTAACTGTCATTTATATTATGATAGAATTATATTTATAATGTCCTTTTTAAACATTATAACTCAATTTGTTAATTTTGCTAAGGTATAAAATAAATTACATTTTGTTAAATCATTTTGTAGCTTATCCCTAAATTTTATAAATTGCCCTATAATAATTTAGACTATTAACTCTTTTGCAGGTAGTGTAAATGAAAATATTGTTCCTTTGTACTTAGTACTTTCCATAAGCATTTTGCCTTCGTGCTTGATTATAAATTCATTACATAAAATAAGACCTAAGCCTGAACCTTTTTCATTATTTGTTCCATAAGTAGAAAAATGTTCTTCAGAATCAAGGACTTTGGGTACGTCTGCTTTTTTAATGCCAATACCATCATCAATAATACTGAATTTTATTGCATTTTCACCTTTAAACAGACACTCCTCAATATTAATATGAATATTTCCATTTTCAAAAGTAAATTTTATTGCATTTGATAATACGTTTCTAACTATAGCGTCGATCATATTTTCATCTGCAAATAAAAAATATTCAGTTTTAGGGGAGTAATGTAAATTAATGCTTTTTTTAGATAATGCAGATGTAAATAACATAACATTTTCTTCTATTATATCATTTAACAAAATATTTTCTGGTCTATACTCAATTTTTCCACTTTGACTTTTTGCCCAATACAATAAATTTGCTAATAAATTAAAAACTGAATCAGCAGACTCTCGAAGTGCGTCAATAAAATTATAAATTTCATTGCTCGACAAATCGTCGTATTCTTCAATTATTATATCTAAAGCATTTTTTACATTTCCTACAGGACCTCTCAAATCATGTCCAATTATAGAGAACATCGTATCTTTAGTAACGTTTATTGTCTGCAATAATTTTGCTTGATTATTTATCCTTTCATTTTGTTTGGTTAATTTTAATAGAGCTTCTTCTAATTTTGTATTTTGCTCCAAAATCAATAAATCATTCTTTTGTTTATCAGTAATATCAATTGCACTTATTAAAATTACTTTCTTAGAGTCTATCCATTCTATCAAATTACAAGTTATATGAAACCATTGCTTATTTACAGGTTCAAAATATTTTGTTTCTTTGATATCGTTGTGTTTAATATTATCAATATCCTCAAACTTACATAAGTTTTGTATAATATTTTTATTAATATTATTGATATCTAATTTATCTTGTAATTGAATTGCCATTCTATTTAAAAAGACCAAGTCAAATTTTTCTAAATCTATTACAAAAATCGGATAATTAAGATTATCTGTAACTTTCTGAAATGTATCATAAGATTTAAAAACAGCTTTTTCGGCCAAGTGTTGCTCTGTAACATCTTGTATTCCCAATGCAATAGCAAATTTATTATTAGCTATTTGTATTTTTTTTGCTTGAATTGAAACATAAACCTCTTGCGACTGCTTTATAGGTTTAAATGCTCCCTCATAATAAACTTCTGTTCCAATTTTAGACTCTCTTAAAATGCTAAACATCTTAATCTCATCATATTTATATAAATAATTTCCTTCAAGCTCTTTATAATTTGTAATAAAAATTTCGTTAATTTTAATATTTGTATATATAATTTTAAATTCTTCATCTAAAAAAATTGTACCAATCGAAAAATCATCTAATATTTTTCTTAATGAGTCATATAAGTCCAATTCATCGGAAATAGATGATACATCAGTTATAGATAATCGCTCTTTTAAAAGAGCATTTTCTTTTAAAAGTCTTAGATTTTCTTTTTCAAAATCTATTTCTTTTGTATTAAATTTAGAATTCATAACTTTGTTTATAATTAAACTTAAAGTTTTTATAAATTATAATT
>JAOZLS010000111.1 GCA_029934705.1 Bacteroidales bacterium
CTAAAATATGATTATCTCAAGTTTTAAACCATACACTTCTTTATTGATATTCCTTATTTGTATTTTTATAAAAAAATATTTTACATATCATTTCTTAAATCTAATAGTCTAATAATTCTCGAACGGAGCCCAAACCATTTCTTTATATTTTGTACGGTCAAAACGTTCGCAATCATCAACTGAGCTAATTATTTCAGATGTATATGAAACTTCTTTCATGAAGTCTAAAGCACGTCCTGCACTTTCACCAATATTTACAAAAATAACTTCGCCATCGTTAATATATCCTCTTTTTAGCGATTCAAATAAACCTGCAAGTCCGGCTGCTGATGCTGGTCCTATTTTTATTACTCTTTCGTAAGCAACAAGTCTTGAAATATCTACTGCAAGTTCTTCGTTAATTTCAAATATTTGTCCGCCAGAGCGTTTTACTAAAGGTGCCATTAATGGATACATTCCTGGATGCCCTGTTGCAATAGTTGGAATTAATGTTACAGGATTTTCATAAGTAGGGAAATCTTTCTCGTATCCTTCGGGAAAATTGTTTTTTGTAGCTTTATCCCAAGCATGTGCCTGAGGAGCACATCTATCGCCTTGCGAAAGTAAAAAACGTGGTAATTTGCCTAATAAACCTGTTTCTTCAAAATCAATAAATGCTTTTTCAACTGCAAAAGGTCCAGTTCCTCCGCTAAGTGCTTGAATATATACATCAGGAATTTTGCCCATAACTCTAAGCATTTCAAAAACTTGTGTTTTTTTAGCTTCAAGTCTAAGCGGGTCAAGGTTTCCCCCTGTCATTAATAGACCATATTTTTTTGCATAATCGGCTGCAACTTTTTTAGCATGAGCATAATCGCCTTTAACTCTAAAAAGCTTCTGTCCATAAGCTCCAATATGTGCTTCACTATCAGGCAATGAATCTTCGGGTACAAAAATTGAGCAAGAAACTCCTGCTTTTGCCATGTAATGTGCGAATGCAGTTGCGGTGTTTCCAGTGCTTGCTACAACATATTCCGTAATTCCTTCTTCTTTTAAAACACTGGCAGCTAATGAGCCTCCTTTGTCTTTAAATGTTCCTGTTGCAAAACTTTTATCGTTACGATTAATAAAAATTTCGAGGTTTAAATTATATTTTCTTTTTGCATAATCCTCAAGGAAATCCCAACGTTCAATTGGAGCAACACCTTCGCCATCGGTAACAATATTTTCTTTATTATTTAGTGGTAGAAAATCAAAATAATGCCATAAACTTTCGGGTGTTTGGTCTTTCCCAATTAGAGTTTTAATTTTTTCTTTATCGGCACTATATTTTGTATATATTTTGCTTTCGCCACATTTTGGGCATTTTTGGTTTGATGAAAACCAGTCTTTAAAGTTATCAATTTTGTGTCCGCAAACACGACATTCAAAATGAAATTTACTCATTGTATTTAAGTTTTAATTTTTATATTATTCCTAATTTTCTATACATCATTCAAATAATCTAAATCTCTAACAGCAAAAAAACTAGGGTTTAATATATTTTCTTTGTTATATTCTATTTCTTTTAAAGTTATGGTGTTTACAATATTTCCTCCAACTGCTTTTAAGATTGCATGCCCAGCTGCTGTATCCCATTCCGATGTTGGTCCAAAGCGTGGATAAATATCGGCTTTACCTTCGGCTAAAACACAAATTTTTAATGAGCTTCCTTTAGAAATAGCTTCGATTTTAGGATATTTTTTAGATAATTTTGTTATAAACGTTTCATTTTCGGGTGTTTTATGTGATTTACTACCTAAAACAACTAAATTATCACGCTCTTCTTTTATAGGAAGTTCTATTGCTTCTTTTATTAAATTTTCTAGTTTAAATTGCTTATTATTTTCTGCTTTAATATTTTCGACTTTAAAAGCACCAAAATCAAGATGCGAAAAATATAATTCTTTTAAAACAGGAACATAAATAACTCCAGCAATTGGAATATTATTTTCCATTAATGCGATATTAACAGTAAATTCGCCATTTCTGTTTATAAATTCTTTTGTTCCATCCAAAGGGTCAATTAGCCAATAATTTTTAATTTCTTTTCGTATTTTATATTCCGAAATTTCATTTTCTTCGCTAACAGCAGGTACTCCTGTTTCTGTTAAAAATTCTATTATTTTTTTATTTGCAGCTAAATCGGCAGTTGTTACAGGCGATTTGTCGGCTTTAATTTGTATATCAAAATCTTTTGAATTATAGATTTCTAATATTTCATTACCAGCGTAAAGTGCTGCATTTATTGCTATTTCTATGTTTTTCATGTTTTCTAGAAGTAAATTATACTTAAAATTGCTATTGTAACAATCATATAAATAATTGTTAGTGGGGTTCCTACTTTTAGGTAATCTTTAAATTTGTATCCTCCAGGACCATACACCATTAAGTTTGTTTGATAACCAATGGGAGTCATGAAATTTGCAGCTGCTGCAAATGCAACTACTAAAATAAATGGCATAACATCGGTATGTAGCTCCATTGCTAGGTTTATTGAAATGGGGAATATTACTGCAACCGCAGCTTTGTTTGTGATGAATGCTGCTAGTATGGCTGTAATAAAATATATTCCTGCCAAAACACCAATTTCTCCAAATGGCCTGAAAACGGATATTATTCCATCGGCAAAAATTGCTGCAACACCTGTTTTCATCATTGCTGTACCAAGTGCTAACGAAAGTGCAATTATTAGGGCTAGTTCATAATCAATGCTGCTTACCAAATCTTTAGGGCGAGCAACTTTTATTAGTAAAAGGCTTGAAATTAATATTAAAAGTCCGGTAAAAAGTTTTATAATTCCTAATGCTGAAAGTGCTATTACTCCAACTGTTCCTAGTATAAGGTATAGTGTTTTTACAACACCAAGTCTTCTAATTTCTTTTATTCTAGAGATTAAATAGAAGTCGTTGTTATTTTTTATGCGATGATCAAAGTAACTACCAGCAAGTAAAAGAAGAGCATCGCCCGATTTTAATACAGTATTATTTATTTCGCCAGAGAGAGTTTCTCCATTACGATGAATCGCAATTGCTGTGGCATCGTATTGTGCTCTTAGGTTTATCGACTTTAATGATTTATTGTTGAGGCTTGAATTATGAGAAATTACAATTTCAAGTATTTCTGTATTTTTTTTTCTAGCAAACATGCCTACAGAAGGGATTGTCATTCCATTTTTTGTGTTTACAAAGTCGGCAATACTGTCTGTATTTCCTAAAAATAGCAAAATGTCTTCTTCCATTAAAATTGTATCGTCTGGAACTGCCGTCATTCTAATGTTATTTCGAAGTATTTCAAAAATATTTAACCCGTTTAATTTACGAAGTCCTGATTCGGCAATTGTTTTTCCAATTAGGTTACTTCCTTCTTTAATTCGGGCTTCTACAATATATTTTCTTTTAATTTCAGGAAATTTATTTGTAACGCTTTCCCTTTCTGGTATCATTTTCTGACCAAAAAATAACATATAAGCAATTCCTATAAATATCATGGGAACACCTACTGCCGAAAACTCAAAAATTCCTATTGATGGTAAATTTGGAAAAATATGTTCGTCGGTAACCATTCCGTTAACAATCAGGTTGGTTGATGTACCAATTAGAGTAGCACAGCCTCCTAGTATTGCAGCAAAAGATAGAGGCATCATTATTTGTGATACAGCTACCTTGTTACGAGCTGACCAATTATGAACGTAAGGCATCATAAGCGCTACAAGCGGAGTGTTGTTTAGGAATGCTGACATTGGAGCAACTACAAACATCATGCGAGCAGTAAAACCTTTAGTTGAACTTGCACTTTTAAACATTAAATCGAAAAAAATATCTAAGACAGAAGTATTCCGATAAATATCGCCTAAAAGTAGCAGCATAATAATTACTGCTACCTGTTCATTTGCAAAACCTGCAAGTATTTCATTTGGTTCTAAAATACCTGTAGTTCCTAGTATTATTGCCGCAATAATAAATGTCATAGCGGGACCTACAATTTCTTTGTATAACGAAATTACAAGAAAAAGCAATACCAATATTACTATTATTACGTCAAATGTCAACAAAATTATATATTAACTTAATATTTAAACAATCATTCCTGCACCAACAGTTTCGTTTGTTCCTTCTTCAATAAGAATAAAACTTCCTGTGTACCTATTTCTACGGTACGAATCGTAAAAGATAGGTTTTGTAGTGCGTATCTTAATTCTTGCAATATCGTTCATTTTAACTTCTTTATCGTCAAAATTTCTTTCTAAAGTGTTAATGTCCATTTTAAAAGAAATTTCTTTTACCATACATCTTAAATCGCTAGTTGTATGCTTTAAAAAGTATTTTCCATTTAATCGAAGAGGTTTTTCATGAAACCAACTAATCATTGCAGTTATATCTTGACTTGATTCGGGCAGGTTATTAGTCTTAACAATCATATCGCCACGGCTAATGTCAATGTCGTCTTCTAATGTCATTGTAACCGATTGTGGAGCAAAAGCAGATTTTAAACTTTCGTTAAGTGTGTCAATTGATTTTATTTTAGACTCGAAACCAGAAGGGAATATTTTTACAGGGTCGCCAACATTAAAAATTCCTCCATCAATTCGTCCTGCATAACCTCTATAATCGTGATATTCATCAGACTGTGGTCTAACTACATATTGAACAGGAAAACGAGGATCAATATAATTCTGATCACCTGAAATATAAATATTTTCGAGTATGTGCATTAAGGTTGAACCTTTAAACCAGTCCATTACAGTTGAACGGTCAACAACATTGTCGCCTTTTAATGCACTAATAGGTACAAATCTTATATCTTTTACATCAAGTTTTGGAGCAAACTCCATAAATTGATTTTTTATTTTATTATATGTATCTTCATCATAATCAACTAAATCCATTTTGTTGATACAAACAACAATATGAGGAATTTGTAGTAATGACGCAATATATGCGTGGCGTAAAGTTTGCTCAATTACTCCGTTTCTTGCATCTATTAAAATTATTGCTAAGTTAGCAGTAGATGCACCTGTAACCATATTTCTAGTATATTGAATATGCCCTGGTGTATCGGCAATAATAAATTTACGTTTTGGAGTTGCAAAATATCTGTATGCTACGTCAATTGTGATACCTTGTTCACGTTCAGCTCTTAGTCCGTCAGTTAAAAGTGCTAAATTAACATGTTTTTCTCCTTTTCTTTTACTTGTTAGTTCAATAGCTTCCATTTGGTCTTCAAAAATGGATTTACTATCATATAAAAGTCTTCCTATTAAAGTACTTTTACCATCATCAACACTTCCTGCGGTAGTAAATCGCATAAGCTGCATGTCTAAATATCCACCAGTTGTATTTGTATCTGTCATTTTATTTATTTTTTTTGAAATATTTATTTTGATGAATATTTAAGCTCATCTTAGTATATTTCATTCTGATAATTCAAAATTTTAAATTGTATAGTTAATTTTTAGTGCTTGAACGAAAATTAATACCCCTAAATCCCCTAAAGGGGACTTTACTATACGTTTAAACAAGTCCCCTTTTAGGGGTTTTATCTGAAACGGTAATTTATATAGTTAATCATTTTCATTCAGTTATTGGATTAAAAGTATCCTTCTTTCTTACGGTCTTCCATTGCTGCTTCAGAGCGTTTATCGTCGGCTCTTCCACCTCTTTCTGTAACACGTGTTGTTGCTATTTCTTCAACAATATCCTCTAACTTGTCAGCTTTAGAAAGTGTTACTCCAGTACAAGTAATATCACCAATTGTACGACAACGAACATCCATTTCTACCAATTCTTCACTATCTTTTAGCTGCATGTATGGTGCATGTGCTAACCAAGAACCGTCTCTTTTAAAAACTTTTCTTTTGTGAGTGAAATAAAGACTTGGAATATCAATATTTTCCATAAGTATGTATTGCCAAACGTCCATTTCTGTCCAATTGCTTATTGGAAAAACTCTAAAATGTTCACCTGGTTTTTTCTTTCCGTTAAATAAGTTCCAAAGTTCTGGTCTTTGATTTTTAGGATCCCATTGACCAAATTCGTCTCTATGTGAGAAAAAACGCTCTTTTGCACGGGCTTTTTCTTCGTCTCTTCGTCCGCCACCCATTGCACAATCAACTTTTAGTTCTTCTAAACCATCAAGTAAAGTAATTGTTTGAATAGAATTTCTACTTGCTCCAACACCTGATTCTTCAACTGCTTTGCCTTCGTCAATTGAGTCTTGAACGTATTTTACAATCATCTCAACGCCATACTTTTTGGCTAAATCGTCTCTAAATTTTATTGTTTCTTCAAAATTATGTCCTGTGTCAATGTGCATTAAAGCAAATGGTACTTTTGCAGGATAAAAAGCTTTTCTTGCAAGGTGAAACATAATAATTGAATCTTTTCCTCCTGAAAATAGCATTACTGGGTTTTCAAATTGCGATGCTACTTCTCTCAAAATAAAAATTGATTCTGATTCTAATTCTCTTAAATGATTTATGTTATTTTTTTTCATAAACTGAAATTTCTATATTGTTGTGTTCTGTTATTGTGCTTTATTTAATTGTATCAAATTTTACAGTTGCTTCTGTGTGAGCTTCATGTAATCCGCATTCTTTTTTTGATTTGTCTTCCCACCACCAACGTCCGGCTCTAATATCGTCGCCTTCCTTAATTGCTCTGGTACATGGCGAACATCCAATGCTTATAAATCCTTTGTCGTGTAAGCTATTGTACGGAACATCATTTTCTTTAAAGAATTTTGAAACCGCATTGTAATCCCAGTCTTTTAAAGGATTAAATTTTATTGTTTTAAAACCTTCATCGTATTCAAAAAATTGAAGTTCGTTACGTGCTTGCGATTGTTCGGCTCTAAGTCCTGTAATCCATAAATCTACACCTTCTAATGCACGTGTTAGTGGTTCTACTTTACGAATATTACAACATTCTTTTCTGTTTTCAATAGATTCGTAAAAGCTGTAAGGTCCTTTTTCTGAAACTAGTTTTTGAACTAATTCGGGTTTAGGAAAGTATGCTTCAATTTTATAATCGTATCTTTTATTTGTGTTTTCCCAAACTTTATATGTTTCTTCAAAAAAGCGAGCAGTATCTAGTGTAAAGATTTTTATATCGATATTATTTTTTAGAATAATATCGGTAATTATCTGATCTTCTTGCCCAAAACTTGTTGAAAAGGCTATTTTCCCTTTAAACTGATTTGCTAAAAATTTAAGTTTTTCAATAATATCTTTACTTTCTGTTGATTTTTGTAGAAAGTATATTTTATCTTTTTGCATATTTTTATTTCAATAATTTATAAATTTAAGAAGTGTTGAAAATTAATTTTTAACTCGTCCCCAAGCTAATGATTTTAGCATCCATCTTGGTAAAGGTTTTGTACGGTCTCGTTTTTTTAGATTTAAGTACCATCCTACTTTTTTTAGGATAGGAATTTTATGAGTTTCAACGAGTTCTATGAGTGTACCGTCTGGGTCTTCAATATAAGCAAAATGACCAGCTGCATCTCCCATTCCAAATATTTCTTCGTCTTTACCGTAAGAATCAGGATTGCTATCAACAGTGAAATTAACGTTATTAGCCTCACATCTTTTTTTCATTTCAAACATACTAGTTATATCGTAGCAAATTTGAATATATCCTGGGTCGCCCCAAAATCTATCTTTATATATTTTGTTTACTTCTCTGTCGTGAACTTTAATTAGTTCAATTTGGCTGTCGCCAAGTAATTCGCTAAAAGGACCAATTCTTTTTTTACTGTGAGAAAGCAAAACTCTTGTAAATTTATCTTTTCCTCCAGGGATTCCTGCAAAATCATCAAAAATGCCTTCTTCTTGATAAATAACAGTATCGTAACCTAAAATTTTTGAATAAAATTCTTTAGATTTCTCAATATCAGTTACACCAACTATTGCTCCCCAAATACCAGCAGTATTTAGCTTAACATTTTTAAATTCAGATTGTTCTTCAATAACTTGTATAACATTAGAGTAGGGGTCTTGCATAAAAAAGTGCTTTCGTCCTTTAGGGTCTTTAACTATTTCTGAAAGAAGGTTTAATTCTTTTTTTTTGAAGTTTTCAAAAGCAATTTTTACATTTTTCGATTTTATTTTTGAAACAAAAATTCCTAAATCACCTGCTAAAATATCAAATTTTGAATATTCAGGAGTTCTTGTAAGATATTGCCATGCTTCAATTCCTCCGCCACCTTGTATGTTCATTGCTAAAATTGCGTGCCTGTGTTGCGGTACACCTCCTGTATATGGTAACATAAGTTCCGCAGTACCAGGGGCATTTGCTATTGTAATATCGAATCCAAAGTTTTTTCTATACCATGTCCAAGCTTCATTAATATTGGTAACTCCAATACCAATTTGTTGAATACCGCTAATTATTTGCATATTTTCTTAATTAAATGTTGTATGAAATGCAAAAATAATAAATTCGGCGTTCTTAAAAAATATTAGACTGTATATAAAATGCTAAAAAAAAGATGTTTAGTATAATGTGTTGTAAATAAGTCAGTTCTAGAGATATGTAAAAGTATTAATAATTGTTAATTCTTTTTTGAAAAATAGATTTAAGATTTTAAATAAGAATATATATATTTGTACATTATTTTCATTTGAAACTAATAATATTAACTAAAAATAACATAGACGTGGATATATTTAAGAAATTAGACACAAGTAAAACAGATCTTGGTAAGTACAGAGAGATTGTTCATGGATATATGACTTTTCCAGAGCTGGAAGGAGAAATAGATCCGATAATGACTTTTAACGGAAAAGAAGTTTTAACTTGGAGCATTAATAATTATTTAGGTTTAGCAAATAATCCTGAAGTAAGGGAGGCTGATGCTAAAGGAGCTGCTGATTTCGGTATGGCTTACCCAATGGGTGCAAGAATGATGTCAGGAGAAACAAAGTTTCATCAAGAGCTAGAGCAAAAACTTGCTGATTTTGTTCAAAAAGAAAGTGGATTTTTATTAAACTATGGTTATCAAGGAATGGTTTCAATTATTGATGCTTTAGTTGATAGAAAGGATGTTATTGTTTATGATTCTGATTCGCACGCTTGTATTCTTGATGGTTGCAGACTTCACATGGGCAAACGCTTTGTTTTTAAGCATAATGACATGGAAAGTTTTGATAAACAACTTGCTCATGCTACAAAATATGTTGAAGGAACAGGCGGAGGTATTTTAGTTATTACTGAAGGTGTTTTTGGTATGGAAGGCGACTTAGGTAGTTTAAAAGAAATTACTGATTTTAAAGATAAGTATGAATTTAGACTTCTTGTTGACGATGCTCATGGTTTTGGGACAATGGGTGAAACAGGACGTGGTGCTGGAGAGCATTTTGGAGTTCAGGATAAAATAGATGTATATTTTGGTACTTTCGCAAAAGCAATGGCTGGTATAGGTGCTTTTGTTGCTTGTGATACCGAAATTATTAATTATTTACAATACAACCTTCGTTCTCAAATTTTTGCTAAATCATTACCAATGCCAATGGTAAAAGGTGCTTTAAAAAGACTTGAACTTTTAGAGACTAAGTCGGAATTAAGAGAAAATTTATGGTCTGTTGTAAAAGCTCTACAAAAAGGTTTAGTTGATAATGGTTTTGATATTGGAGTTACAGAATCGCCTGTTACACCTGTGTTTTTTAATGGCGAAGAAGAATCTGTTATTGCATTAACAAGAGACCTTAGAGAAAATTATGGTATTTTCTGTTCGGCTGTTGTTTATCCTGTTATTCCTAAAGGAAAAGTAATGTTAAGATTAATTCCTACAGCATCGCACACTCTTGAGCATGTTGACAGAACAATTAAAGCATTCTCAGAAATTGCAGTAAAATTAAAGACTAAATTTTATAAGAAATAGTTAAAATTAGTTTTTTTGATATAAATATAATTAATAAAAGGCTGTCAATTTGAACAGCCTTTATTATTTATATTTAATAGTTTCGATTCTACATTGGCAAAATACTAGATTTTTTTTAATGGTATTATATGGCGGGCTAGTATATGAACAAAAATACAATAAAATTAGAAATATTCCTTTTTACAATCTTTCTTGTATTTGCTGACGCAAAGGTATTACCGTATTAAAAAGAACAGGGCTTTTATTTTATAAAAATTGTTTATTTTTATTCAGTATCTATGTAACTAGTTTTATGTAATTGCTAAACTATACTAAGCACCTTTTTCAAATGTTATGAGTAATAGAAGCTTGAATTAAGCGTATTTAATGGACTCTTTATAATTTCTGAATTTCATTTATAGACAAACCTGTTGCTTTAACAATAGATTTAACTGACATTCCAAATTCCTTCATTTGTTTAGCACTATTTATTAATTTTACCATAACTTCTTCTTTTTGAAGTCGTTCTTGTTCTGCCTCAGCAACAGCTTGTTCTGCCTCAGCAACAGCTTGTTCTGCCTCAGTAACAGCTTGTTCTGCCTCAGTAACAGCTTGTTCTGCTTTTTCTTCAGCTTGTTCTGCTTTTTCTTCAGCTTGTTCTGCTTTTTCTTCAGCTTGTTCTGCTTTTTCTTCAGCTTGTAGCAGTTTATCATGAGAAACTTTTAATCCTTTTTCATAATAATCCTTTAGAGCAGTTTTTTCTACTCGAATATTATCCCAATATTTGTCGTAGTAAGCTAATTCTTCTTTTGTAAAAGCTGATTCCTGAAGATATTCAAGTGCTTCTTTTATTGCTATTTCTGAATATAATTCTTTTGAAATCTCTGTTGTATTTTCATCAATTTCTGTTAAAAAGCGTAACCATAAATTCATTATCCTCTTTTCACTGAAAGTTGATGCTTTGAATTTTGGTAATTCTATAAAAATCAGTTCTATACCTGGTATATATTTATCGGGCTGTTCTTGATGTGCTAGCCTGTAATGATGATAATAATTTTCTTCATCTTTCTTGTCAGTTAAAAAAATATCATTTACTAAACTTAGACCATAAACA